>JANYFO010000155.1 GCA_025362635.1 Gemmatimonadaceae bacterium
AATCGGCAATGTGATTTTGTGGCAATCCTTCTTTGGGCAGGAAATTGAGTGTCCGCCCGCACGCTTCGATACCGCCGTGGCGGACCTGATGGATTTCGTTGAGACCACGTCCGACGGTATTGCGTTTCGGTATGTGCTGCCGCTTTCCACGACACGCGCATTGGTGGAGTATACGGTTTTCGGACCGCGACCCCTGTCGCCGTTGCATTTGTCACGAGCGCAGGACGATGCTATCCGATCGGTCACGAAAGGAGCGGCGTTCCGTGTCATACGGGACGAGTCTGGTGTCTTGCCGATGGGGCTCACCCAATCACCACCCGCTGTGGAAACCGACTACGCGCGCGTCGGACTCATGGCTGGCGCTGGCCGCGAGAGTACCGGCTATGCATTTCAGCGCATTCAGCGATGGGCGAGTGCGTCCGCTGCATCGTTGCGGCACAATGGGTTCGATGTCGCGCATCGCGCAGACGCACTGCCGCAACGCGCGATGGACCGTGTATTCCTGACAGTGTTACGCGATCAACCGGAACTGGCGCCCGAACTTTTTGTGCGATTGTTTAGCCGCACTGATGCATCTCGCGTGCTCCGCTTTCTCAGCGACTGCGGCGGGCCATTAGATATTGCGTCGGTGATTGCGAGCTTGCCGCTTGGACTGTTTTTGCGGCAACTTCGAACCGCGTTTGAGTGGCCGTCGATGCGACTGCGAAGTGCACGATGAACAGAGCAATCACAGTGCAGGGCGCTCTATTTAGTGGGGCCGCGATCTGCCTTACACTGCTGTCGCTTTCGCTGCCTCGACTGAGTCCAAGCGCGGAGCTGCTCGGCGCGGCGTTTTTGATTGTGCTGCTGGGCGTGCCGCACGGCGCACTGGATCCTGTCATCGCGAAACAGGAATACCATGTACGTGGTCAACGCAAATGGTTCTTATTTACGGTAGGGTACCTCGTTTTGATGCTCGCTGTGATTCTTTTGTGGACTCAGTGGCCATTTGTGTTTCTGGCCGGATTTCTGATAATCACAGCGTTCCATTTTAGTGGGGATCCGGCGGATGGTGTGTCACCCATATCGCGAGTCGCCTTTGGCGGAGCCATCGTGATTCTTCCCTGCCTCCTTCACGCCAGCGATGTTACTCGACTTTTTGGCATGCTGGCAGGCGATTCCGCAGCTGCGCGTTTGGTGCCGGCGCTGCATACGATCTCGTTCGGTTGGTTTCCATTTCTCGCATTGTGCGCACTTTTCGAAGGTCGTCGATCGCGAATGGTGACCCTGGAGTTTCTGGCACTTGGGGCAATGGCAATATTCGCGTCGCCTTTGGTTGGTTTCATGCTCTTCTTTTGCGGCATGCACGGTGCGCGACACATTCTCCGTACGGTGCAACGCAGTGGCGGCGCCGCCTTAGGCGCCGTCTTGAATGCCGCTATCGTGCCAATGCTTATTGTGGCATCAGTCGTTGCGCTGCTCCTGATCACCACCCGCGAGCAGACGCTCGAAATACGCGTAATGCGATTGATCTTTGTCGGCCTCGCATCGCTCACCGTTCCGCACATGTTGTTGGTGGAACCGCTGCGTTTTCGTGATTGCCAAAAACACCACCAATGACGACCAAGCAACTACGGAACTCTACGATGCGAGTATCGAAATTAGAGCAAGGTGCGTCACAGAGGATCTGGTGTCGCCCCGTCGCCGTGCTCCCGGACTTTAGACTGAGCGCGCGAATCGATTCCTGCCGCATACACAAGCGTGATCACGACGATCGCAGCGGGAATGGAAACCACCACTCCGACAGCAAATAGGGCGAAATTATTCATCGCGATCGCGGTCAACCAGCAGGGCGACGCTCCCGAATGAGAGAATCGACGGTACCCACAGCCCTACGTAGAGGCCTTGGTCGTGATGACCGGAGAACCACAACGTGATCGAGAGCAGGAACGAGGCGAACGCGGACATAAGAATGATGATCGCTGCGCGGCGGCGCTGCATACGGCGTGGCATCTCGACTGACCTCAGCTGCGTGAGTGGCTTCGCAAACGGGACTTCCGGTTACCGGGACTGAAGGCCGAATCTCCAGTGGAAGTTCCCGCAGGGGCCAAGAAGCGCATTGACGATCGGGCGCTTACGGCCGATGGCTCGTCGAAATTATGGCAGCGCTTATTGACGCGGCCAAGACGCAGCGCTGACGTACCACCGGCGATTGTTTGGCATGAGTTGACTATGCGCGAGGTTATTGATGGGTGCCGTTTTCACTCGGCTGTCTCGAACGCCGCACTAACACGACCGCGAAAAGAAGAACGGCGATCACAAGTACCACACTGACGATACCGAGGTTGTGTTCGAGCGCAGGCAGATTACGTCCGAACACGTATCCGAGCGTACCGAATAGACTCGCCCACACTACGCCACCGATTGCGTTGTACATCATGAACGTGGAGTAGCGCATTGCGGCCACGCCGGCGAAGAACGCGGCCCACGTGCGCAGCAACGCGATAAAACGGCCTATGAATACTGTTTTAGCGCCGTGCGCGTCGAAGTATGCATGCACCCGTTGTATCGTGCGCTCATCAATGCGTAACACGCGCCCGTAGCGTCGCACGAACGCCAATCCGCCCTTACGACCAATCCAGTAGCCACCGTTGTCGCCGAGGATGGCGGCGGCCGTTGCGGTTGCGATGACGCCGACGATGGACAAATGTCCTTGTGCGGCGAACGCCGACGCGGTGACCAGCGCTGTTTCGCCGGGCAGTGGAATTCCCAAGCTCTCAAGGCTCACGAGCACAAAGAGGACGATGTAGCCGTAACTTGTAAGCCAGTGAATGAGCTGATCATGCATCGCGAACTCGGTGCCGTGGAAAGATGGGAACGCCTATGCGCCTTGGGAACGCACCGTCCGTGCATCCCTTTATCACCGGTACCGTCGTCCGTTCGAACAACGTCTTTCTTCACCTCCGGACCAACCAAAACTATGAACGCTTCCCACGCTTCGCTAAAACTCTACGCGCTTGCTACAGCACTTTTTGTCAGTGCATTCAGCGTGCACGCGCAAAACGCGCCTCCTACCCAGCCCGACTACGCGGCCGCCATGCACGCCGCGCACATGCACGAAACACCCACGGCTTCACCGGCCGCGTTGATCGCGCCGCGTGCCGCGGTTGTCACCGAAACTGTGACGTACGCGACCATTGATGGAAAGGTCATCAAAGGGTTTCTCGCGAAACCTGCTCGTCATGCAAAGGGCGGTCCAGCAATTGTGCTGGTGCACGAATGGTGGGGATTGAACGAGCACATCCAATCTGTCGCAAAGCGCTATGCAGGCGAAGGCTACACGGTCTTGGCGGTCGATCTCTTCGGACGCGTGGCAACGACACCGGATACCGCGATGGTGCTGTATCAAACGGCGATGAAAGACGTCCCAGCGGGAGAGAAAAATCTTGCTGCGGCCATCGCGTACCTGAAAAAGTCCGGTGCAAAGACCATCGGGTCACTGGGTTACTGCTTTGGTGGCCATTGGTCGCTTCGTGCCGGACTCGTTGGCGGCACTGATGTGAAAGCCGTCGTGATGTATTACGGCGCACCGATCACCAATCCACAAGAAATTGCACGGCTTAAAGCGCCTGTCCTTGGCTTGTACGGCGGGTTGGACACCGGTATTCCCGTGGACAGCGTGCGCGCGATGGAAAAGGTGATGAAGGCCGCAGGGCGCGCGGTCTCGATCACGGTATATGCTGATGCGAATCACGCGTTTGCCAACCCCACCGGTCAAGCGTACAACGCGAAGGCTGCCGAGGATGCGTGGAAGAAGTCACTGGCGTTTCTTAAGGTGCATTTGAAATAGTGTGGTTTGACAAGAGGCGTGCGTGGGGGGCATTGTCGGTTGCTCCCCACGTTTTCCTTTTGCTTGAGGTTTCGCATGCGTCGTTTCAGCGTTGTCTTCGCGTTGTTGGTGTACACGTCCGTCGCTGGAGCGCAAAGTTCAGCTAGTAATGGCCCGTATAAAGTGCTGAAATCGGCGCGTGTGGGTGGCGAGGGCGGGTCCGACTACATCTATGCCGACGTGGATGGCCGACGACTGTACATACCGCGCGGCGGCACGCGCGCGATTGCAGCGACGGATACATCGTCGGCCAAACCCGCGGTGCCCGGCCGTATTACTGTATTTGATCTCGAATCCCTCGCGCCGCTGGGCGAGATACCGGGCACTGGTGGAAACGGCGTGGCCGTTGATCCAAAATCCGGTCATGGATTTTCGAGTAGTAAACCAATCTCGATGTTTGACACCAAGACCTTGCAATTCATCAAAACAATTGATGTCGGCGCAGCGCAGCCCGACGGCATTTTGTTCGATGCCTTTAATGAGCGCATCTATGTGTTCAGTCATCCCACCAAAGACGCAACGGTCATCGACGCGAAGGACGGTACGGTGATTGGCACGATCGATTTAGGTGGCGTACCGGAGCAAGGCGTCGCTGATGGCCGTGGCATGTTGTATGTCGTGATGCAAGATGCGGAGGGCAGCGTCACGGCGGTTGACGTAAAGACCATGAAAGCCACCGCTCACTACTCGCTCGGCGACAAGGGTGGTTGCAATGGGCTCGCCATGGACATCAGAAATCAGGTATTGTTCGCGGCGTGCGCGAGGTCAGGTTCCCCGCCCACCACTCCGCCGCAGCCGATGATGGTGGTGCTCAGTGCGCGTGACGGAAAGATTCTCGCCAGCCTTCCGCTGGCTGGAGGCTCTGATGGTGCCGCCTTTAATCCCACGACGATGGAAGCATTTAGTACGCACGGCAACGGAACGATGACGGTCGTGAAAGAGAAGAACGCCGCGACATTTGAAGTGGAGCAAAATTTACAAACGATGCTTGGTGCGCGTACGCTGACGTTTGATAGCAAGACCAATCACGTGTTGACGATGAGTGTCGAACGCGGTCCCGCGCCACCGCCGCCAGTCGGTGGTGGACGCGGCGGACAAGCGCCTGCAATTCCTGGAACGTTTACGATACTCGTGGTGGGCAAATAGATGATTGCGCGCTCTCTTCGGTGCCTGCGCACCGGTGTTGCTGCCGGGCTATGTCTTGTGGCGTACGCCGCAGCGGCAAACGCACAGCTTGTGTCGGCGGATCTTTCGGCATTGCGTCTGCGCAACATCGGTCCTGCGTCCATGAGTGGTCGCGTCGTTGACATGGATGTGGTGGAGTCGGACCCGTACACGATGTATGTCGCTGCCGCGACCGGCGGACTTTGGCGCACGCGCGACAATGGCGTGACGTGGGAATCACTGTTCGATGCGGTGCCGGTGCATTCCATCGGTGATGTCGTCGTGTTTCAACCCGATCCAAAAATTATTTGGGTGGGTACGGGCGAGCGCGCGAGCCGGCAGAGCGTTGGCTGGGGCGATGGCATTTACAAATCGATTGACGCCGGCAAAACGTGGACGAATGTGGGCCTGCGCGACAGTAAAAATATCGGACGCATTGTGCTGCATCCTTCCAATCCAGAAATCGCGTACGTCGCTGCGCAAGGATCGGTGTGGGGCCCGGGCGGCGATCGCGGCGTGTACAAAACGACTGATGGTGGGCGCACGTGGTCGCGCACGTTGTTTGTGGATGACGAAACTGGCGCAACCGATATCGCGATTGACGGCACCGATCCGTCCGTGTTGTATGCGGCCACGTATCAGCGGCGTCGTAGCGCGTACGGTTTTGACGGTGGTGGGCCCGGTAGCGCGCTCTGGAAGAGTACGGATGCGGGCACGACGTGGTCGAAAATCACGGGGCATGGGCTACCGACTGGCGAGTACGGACGTGTCGGCATTGCGATCTATCGGAAGAATACCAACGTACTGTTAGTCAGCATCGAACAGGGCGCGCGGTACAATGCGTCTACGGCGTATATCCAACGCAAGGCGGGCCTGTATCGCAGCGACGACAAGGGCGCGTCGTGGACATTTTTGTCCGACTGGAATCCACGACCAATGTACGGCAGTCAGCCGACGATCGATCCCAACGACGACAAGCGCGTGTACATGCTGAACGCGTATTCGTTCAGCGATGATGGCGGTAAAACATTTGTGGCGCCGCGTACCACCACACACGGTGATGATCGATTTGTGTGGGTCGATCCGAAGGACAGTCGTCACGTGGTAAAGCTCGACGACGGCGGTATTGGAATTAGCTATGATCGCGGTAACAAATTTCTCTTTGTATCGTCGTTACCGCTGTCGCAATTCTATCGTGTTGCGGTGGACAACGCGGTGCCATTTAACGTGTACGGTGGACTGCAGGACAACGGGTGTTGGACGGGTCCCAGCGCGAGCTGGAACACCAACGGCATCTTGAACGAGCATTGGTCGCGTCTGTGCGGTGGCGACGGCTTTTGGGCGATCCCCGACGTGAAACATCCGGGTACAGTTTTTTCCGGATCGCAATTTTTGGGGTTACAGCGCAACAACACCACCACGTGGGAAGCGCAGGACATTCGTCCGGGCGATCCGCAGGGGCACATAGCCGGACGTCGCAATTGGGATACGTGGGGCAAGCCGGGCGCAACGGCCGTCCTTGGAAACGCGATGCATCCAGCAAATTGGGACGCACCCATTGTGTTGTCTCCACACGATAGCGGAACGTTATATGTGGGCATGCAGCATCTGTTTCGCTCGCGTGATCGCGGTCGCACATGGAGTGATCTTGGTGACATGACCACGGGCGTGGATCGATCCACGTTACCGCTGATGGGTCGGTTGCCGACCGAAAATACGCGCTCGCTCGACGACGGCGTGCCATATTTTCCAGGCGTCACCGCGCTCGCCGAATCGCCGCGTCGCAAAGGTGTGTTGTACGTTGGCACCGATGACGGCCGCTTTCGTGTGTCACGCAATGGTGGCGTGACATGGGACGATCAACAAGCACGGTTCCCTGGACTTCCATCAGGTGCATGGTTTGCTGGGGTGGAGGTGTCCCATCATGTTGACGGCACCGCGTACGTGACGGTCGACAATCATCGCAGCAACGACTTCCATAATTATGTGTACATGACCACCGACTTCGGTCAGACATGGACGTCGATCACATCGAATCTGCCAAGTGATCGTGTAGCACGCACCATACGCGAGGATCTGCGCAATCCTCAACTGCTGTATCTTGCGACAGAATTTGGCGTATTCATTTCGCCGACACGTGGCTCGCAGTGGATCGCGCTGCGCAACAACATGCCGACGATGCCCTTCAACGACATCGCCATTCATCCGCGCGACAACGCATTGGTACTGGCTTCCCATGCACGCGGTGTGTGGGTGATGGACCAAATCAACGCGTTGCAGGAGTTGACACCCGCAGTCATGGGGGCGGCCTCGCACTTGTTCACGATGCAACCCACTTTTCAAATTCGCACCACCAACCTGCGTCCGCACACGGGCGACATGCTGTTTCGTGGCGAAAATCCGATCAACGG
>JANYFO010000164.1 GCA_025362635.1 Gemmatimonadaceae bacterium
CCACCCATCGGCGCGAAATAACTGGCCGCGTTGAAAATCGATGAGACATTCGACAACGCGTTCAGTGGAGCAATCGCGACCGCCGCGAGCAGCGCCAACGCAGTCGCAATGCGTTCCATCGTGCGCGCGGGGCGACGCCAACTCGTGACGAGCACGAGCAACACGGCAATCGCCAGCGGAATTCCCGTGCGCGCGCGTGCGCGCTGCAGCATCGACTCTCGTGTCTCCTCTTCCGAATACGCCAGCGCGCGCACGCGGGCGAGTCGCCGCGGTCCGTCCGGGACAACGATCACGGTCGAACCGGACACCACACGCGCCGAATCCGGCGATTCAATCACCGTGCGCGCAATATCCAAACTGCCGGCAAGACTTTGCGTGAGTGAATGCGCAAACCGATCCGCCGGTGGCGCCGACGCGATCAACGCGACTGCCACGGCCTGCACTTCACCGTTTCGCGACGGAACGCGCGTGACCAATGATGTGTGAAATGCGCCTTCAATTAATCGCGTGCCAATGTCGCCAACACTCGTGATGGCGATATGCAACTGTCCGGCGCGCCCAACCAGCACGCCGTCGCGAAACACCAACATTGCCGACTCCACCCCATCGTCGAGACGCGGCGGTTGCAGGACATGCGATGTCGTGCCGTCCACCAGCGCACGCACCAACGCCGTATCAGCAACGACACGCGCCGCAGCACTTTCAAGCAACGTCGCCACATCGGCCACCTTCGTCGCCACTCGCTCCGCGCGCGCTTCGCGTTCGGCGGCCGACCAACCGCTCCAGTCGCTTGAAGCAGCACGTATGGTACCAAGGTCCGAACGCGCAAAGCTCAGCGCGAGCAACATCATCAGCACAGCCGCAGCGGCCCAGCCACGAGGCTGTCGAAGTGTTCGAAAAAACACCACCATACCCAGCGTGCCAAGCGCCGCGACGGCAAGCAATTGCCAACCGGGCGTCCGCTGCCAGACGGAAAAGGCGATAATCGCACTTACCGCCGATGTCACCCAACCATATGGCCAACGCTCGGCCTCGCGTTGAACGACCGAAACGTGATCCAGTGGCAGCTCGATACGTGCAGTTGGCGTAAAAGGCATCGCCGCACAATACCCCACGCCACTCTGTCTGGCGACCAGTGAACGCTGGGGCGTGCGCTATCTTTCGCCGATGCCCCGTGCCTTGCCTCTCGTCGCCTGCATCGCTCTCGCGATTATCATCGGCAACCGGCCCGCATTCGCGCAGGGCGCGCGACTCGATGTGGGCAGTTTTACGCTCCTCATCAACGGCACACCAGTCGGTCGCGAACAGTTCTCCATGCAACGCATGCAATCGCAGGAGGGCGGCGTTTTGGAGTTGCGCGCCGAATCCGTGACAGGCGACAAGCGAACGGCCATGCGACTCGAAACGGACTCGGCCGGCACACCCGTGCGCTACTCGTTTGAGGAACGCGCGGGTGCTGAGGTCACCATGCGGCTTGGCGGACGGCGCGTGCGTGGCCGCTTTGCGACGCTGGCGCGCAGCAAGCACGGTGAAGCCGCGCGCGAGTACTTGCTCGTGCCCAACGCATTGGTACTCGAGGACAATGGAGTGTCGCAGTACGCGCTCGTAATCCGCGACCGACAAGGCAACATGAACGACACAGCCAGCGTTTACATCGTATCGCTCGGCGACAACCAACAAGGTATCGTCCATCTCGCACGGGAAACGACGCGAGACACCGTCCTCGTTGCGGGTGCACGTCGAGAAGCGACGCGTTGGTCCCTCGTGTCCCTGAGCGGCGAAATGCGTGTTGTGTGGGCAGACACTGACGGGCATATCTTGCGCGTGGTGATTGCGTCGCGCGGCTTTGAGGCCATTCGAGATGACGTGCCGCGTTAGACTGCAATGCGACCATCGGGCTTGCTTACATCGAATTCACTGAAACCGTGTCGGGACGGTGACCGTACGACCCCGTGTCTATGACCTCTTCTCGCCACTCCATTATGCGCACTCACGTTTTCGCGCTTGCTTTGGCATTTGCCAGCGCCGCATTCGTCCCCATGCTGTCACTTCACGCGCAAGCGCTGCCGAGACCAACGGCGTCCGCTTCCGCAACGGTGGGTGCAGTGCTCACGCTCGCCGACGCCGTTGCGCTGGCACGTAAAAGCAATCCCGCACTCGCCACCTCTATCAATGCGCGCCGTACGGCTGCTGCTGCGCTCCGGTCAGCCAATGGGGCGTTGTTGCCAAGCGTGAACACCAGCATTGGCGGCGACTATCGCGAAGGTCGGCAAACGTTCTTTCAAGGCCAGGCATTCGGCGCCACGAGCGATCAGCTGTCCTCCAGCGCATCGGCGAGCGCGTCCTACAATCTTTCGCTCGCCACTTTTAACGATCGTCGCACAGCCCGTGCAAATCAGGCGGCCACTGAGGCGGATATTTCGTCGGCCGAACAATCGCTCCGCACGAGCGTTACGACGCAGTATCTCGCCGCACTCCAAGCGAAAGCGCGCGCCGTGTTGCAAGACACACTCGTTACCACCACCACGGCGCAACTCCAGTTAGCGCGTGCGCGCTTGCAGGTCGGCTCTGGCACTCAGCTCGACGTGCAGCGCGCGGAAGTCGCCGATGGGCAGCAGCGCGTTGCCTCGCTGAACGCGCGCAATCAAGCGGCGATTGAAGTGGTGCGGCTGTTTCAACAGATTGGCGTTCCCGTTGTGCTTGATGTGGGCCTCGATGCGAATCTGCCCGCAACGCCAACCGTCGACATGCAGCAGATCCTCGACATGGCGAGCAAGTCCAACCCGCAAATCGACGCGCTGCGTTTTCGCGAAGAGTCTGCGACACGCGCTATCGCATCGGCGCGCAGCGCGTATTTCCCCTCACTGTCGCTGAGCGCCTCTGTTTCGGGATTTACCAATCGCTACACCGATACGCAATCGCTGCTCGACGGCGGCAAGAATAGTGCGATTTCGGCGAAGTCCGGTTGCATTCGCGGCGAAGAGGTTCGTGCGGCGCTTAACCTCTCAAACAATCTCGTCGGGTGTCAGGCCATCGTTTTCACGTCGGCGCAAGAACAAGCTATTCGAGATTCGCAAAACAGATATCCCTTCGATTTAACGCGGAATCCGTACAGTCTGTCGGCCTCGTTCTCGTTACCCATTTTCAATGGCTTTCGGCGCGAACAGCAGGTCGAACAAGCCACCGTGCAACGTCGTAACGCAGAAAACGATTTGAAAACGCAACAGTTGCGCGTCTCGTCAGACGTCATGTCGGCATACTTGTCGCTCACGAATTCGCATCAGACCGTCGCATTACAAGAACAAAACGTGCGCACGGCGCGCACCGTCCTCGCGTTAGCGCAAGAGCGTTACCGCGTTGGCGCGATCAGTCTCGTGGACTTGGTGCAGGCCCGCGGTGATTACGAGAAGGCCGAAACCGATCGCATCAACGCGGTCTATGACGTACAACGTGCCTTTACCGCGCTTGAAGCTGCGGTCGGCCGTCCTCTTCGCTAACCGGACCACGTCATGACGAAAGCAGGTAAATACGGGATCGGTGTCGTCGTTGTGATCGCCGTGGGCGCACTTGCCTATGTCGCGCAACAAAAAGGTCAGACAAAAGCGGTGGAAGTTCGCACCGAAAAAATTGAGACGCGTGACCTCGTCGCCTCAGTCACGGCCAGCGGACAAATCCAACCGCGCACGAAAGTCAATGTCAGCGCCGACGTCACCGGAAAAATCGTGCGACTCGCCGTGAAGGAAGGGGACATTGTCAAGAAGGGGCAGTTTCTTTTGCAAATCGATCCGGAACAGGTAACGGCCGCATTGCAGCGCGCCGAAGCCGGACTTGCGTCCTCCAAGGCACAGGCAGCGCAGTCGCGAGCCAACTTGCTGCAGGCGCAACGCAACTACGATCGGCAGTTGCAAATTAAAAAGCAGTCACCAGAACTCGTGAGCGTTGAACAGGTCGAGCAGCTGAAAACGCAGACTGAAGTGAGCACGGCATTGCTCGAGGCGGCGGGCTTCAGTGTCACACAAGCAATCGCGTCGGTACGCGATGCCAAGCAGGCGCTGACGCGTACCACCATTGTCGCGCCGATGAGCGGCAAGATTACGCGACTGGTTGTGCAAGAAGGGGAAACCGCAATCATGGGCACGCTCAACAAAGATGCCGCCACGTTGCTCACCATCAGCGACATGAGCGTCCTTGAAACCAAAGTCAAGGTTGACGAGACGGACGTGGCTCGCATTAGTCTTGGCGACTCGGCGATCATCCAAATTGATGCATTCCCGGACACCACCTTTGTCGGCAGAGTCGTTGAAATTTCCAATAGCTCTGTCGCCAAAAGCGGAGGTGCAGCAACGGGCGACCAGGCCATCGATTACGAAGTCAAAGTACAGTTGCTGAATCCGCCGATCGATACGCGGCCCGATTTCTCGGCGACCGCCAAAATCGTCACGGCGAGCCGGTCAAAGGTGCTTTCAATTCCAATTATCGCGTTGACCGTGCGTGAAAACGAAAAGTTTCCAAACGCCGATACCGCGGTGAAAGTCGGGCGCGGTCAGCCAGCCAAAGAAGTGGGCAAACGCGATGTTGAAGGCGTCTGTGTGGTAGGTACGGACAACAAAGTGAGCTTCCGTCCCGTTAAGGTAGGCATCGCCGGTGAGCGCCATTTCGAAGTGCTTGATGGTCTCAAGGTCGGCGAAACGATCGTGGCCGGCACGTATCAGGCAATCCGTGAATTAAAAGACGGTGCCGTGATTCGTACCGCGAAACCAGAAGACAAGAAGCCGCTTGCACCAGGGAAAAAACCGTGACGGAAACGTTAGACGACATCGGAGTGAGCACCACCGGCGAACGGAAAGCCGTTGTGACGGCACCCGGCGTCGCGCCAGAGAAGGATTGGGTCATCGTCACACGCGGCCTCACGCGTCAGTACGACATGGGTGGCGAAATTGTACGCGCGCTGCGCGGCGTCGATCTGGCGATACGTCGCAACGAATATGTCGCGATCATGGGCCCATCCGGTTCTGGCAAGTCCACGCTGATGAACCTCATTGGCTGCCTCGATACGCCGAACGACGGCGAATACTGGCTGAACGGCATGCTGGTTAGTGAGATGTCGGACGATGCACTCGCGCATGTGCGCAACAAGGAAATTGGTTTCGTCTTTCAGACGTTCAACCTGTTACCGCGAGCATCGGCGCTGCAAAACGTCGAGCTCCCGCTTGTCTACGCTGGCGTGTCGTCGGCTGAGCGCAAACGGCGGGCAGCCGAGGCACTGGATCGGGTGCAGCTCGGTGAACGGATGGGGCACCGTCCAAACGAATTATCCGGCGGGCAGCGTCAGCGAGTGGCAATCGCACGCGCGTTGGTGAATCGGCCGTCCATTCTGCTCGCAGACGAACCCACCGGAAACTTGGACTCGCAAACTTCCGAAGAGATCATGCGCGTCTTTGAAGAATTGGCGCGAGAAGGTCAAACCGTTGTGATGGTGACACATGAACCGGACATCGCCGCGCATGCGCGCCGCGTCATCGTGTTGCGTGACGGCGTGATTTCGAGTGATGAACGTCGCGACCAGTTCGCGGCAAAAGTCGGCATTGAGGTGCCGCAGCTCTAAACTCCGGGGCACTTGCCCCCGGGAGTTCTCAAACTCCGACCGGCGTCGCGTGCGACGCCTCGAGTTACCGTGCCCATCTTCGAAGCTGTCTGGCTCGCGCTGCGTACAATACGTACGCAGAAGCTTAAGAGCGCCTTTACACTCCTTGGCGTTTGCATCGGCGTCATGTTCCTTATCGCCGTCGTCTCGATTGTCGAGGGGATGGGGCGGTATATGGAAGATGACCTCGTCGGCAAGCTCATCGGCGTCAATACATTCGAACTGCGCAATCGCCCCAACATCACCATGGGCGATATCGATCAGGCCACCTGGGAAGAATATCGACGTCGGCGTCGACTTGAAATCACTGACGTGCCCGCGGTGATTCGGGATTTACCCGCCGATGTACGCTGGGCCATCACCAGCGAGGATATGATTGCCGTGAGCACACCATCCGGTGGCAGGCCACGACGCATTCAAGTCACCGCCATTGATGGCGCCTACTTTGAAATAAAGAAACTCGGGGTCACGCAAGGACGCAGCATGACACCGCAAGAACTCGCGCGCGGTGAAAAAGTCGTCGTCATTGGCGTCGATGCCGCCAAGCGGTTGTTTCCCGCGCTCGATCCACTCGGACGCGACGTGAAGATGGGCGGCGTACCATACCGCGTGATCGGCATTGCCGAGCCACAAGGCAGCGCGCTTGGCATGTCGTTTGACAATTTCATCATCGCGCCGTGGCACTCACATGCTCGTCGTTTGCTCAACTCTCGACCAAACATTGTGGACGCCGTGATGGTGCAGGCGCCGAGTGAAGCGGCGATGAAAGAGACGATGGAGACGGTGCGTGCGAGCATGCGCGCTGTGCATCGTCTGCGACCATCGCAAAAGGATGATTTTTCGCTACAAACTGCCGACTCCGCGCTCGAATTCTGGAACAAGATCAAACGGTATCTGGTGCTCGCCGGCATTGCGCTGCCGATGATCGGTCTCGTTGTCGGTTCCATCGTCATCATGAACATCATGCTGGTCGCTGTCTCCGAACGCACGCGCGAAATTGGCATTCGCAAGGCACTCGGCGCGCGACGCCGTGATATTTTGTCGCAATTTTTAATCGAAGCCTCCACTCTCGGTACGGTGGGATCCGCCATCGGCGTTGCGCTCGGAATCGGCTTAGCAAAACTCATTGCCGTGGTGTCGCCATTGCCGGCCAGCGTCGCACCGTGGTCGATCGTCGTCGGCGTCGCGCTTGGTGCGGGTGTGGGCATTGTCGCCGGCGTCTATCCCGCCAGTCGCGCATCACGACTCGATCCGATCGCCGCGTTGCGGCAGGAGTAGTACGTGACGAATCTTTTCACGCGGTTTGCATCGGTGGGTGAGGGTGTGCGCATTGCCATCGATGCCATTCGTGCCAATCGCGTTCGCGCGGGCCTGACGATTCTCGGCATCGCCGTCGGCGTGTTCGTCGTTGTCGCGATGTCGGCTGCCGTGCATGGTATCAACGAATCGGTTGCGCGCGATTTTGCGGCCACTGGGCCGAGCACATTTTTTGTCTCGCGCTATCCAATCAGCTTCGAAAATTGCGACGGATCGGACGGCACCTGTAAGTGGTTACGAAATCCTCCGCTGCGCGCATCGGAAATCGCTGCACTGCATCGACTCGCGTCACTCGAAGCCGTCGGATCCCAGCTCAACTGGAGCGCGTCCGTCAAGTATCGCGAGCGCGAACTCAGCTCGGCACCGCTTGAAGGATACTCGGCCGAGTGGACGAGCATCGCCGCGCCTGAGGTGTTTCCTGGGCGAGCGTTTACGCCCGCGGAGGCGCGAACAGGCGCTCGTGTTGCCGTTATCACGACGCTGATGAAGGATCGGTTGTTCGACGACCTCGACCCAATTGGCAAGACGATCACGATGAACGGTGTGCCGTTTGAGGTTATCGGAGTGTACAAAGACAACTCCAGTTTTCTCTCCGGTGGCGATCGTCCGAAGGCGGTCATCCCTGTGCAGGCGCTCACTCGCTATCTCGGCGCACGCGCGAGTAACATGGCGCTCGTCATTAAGCCGCGAGCGGGCGTCCCGCGCGATGAAGCGGTTGATGATGTCACGGCGTCACTGCGCGGCCAGCGCGGTTCGCGACCCGCAGAAGAGTCGTCGTTCGCAATTATTACCCAAGACAAATTGATGGAGACGTACGACAAAGTCTTCGGTATGTTCTCGCTCGTCATGATCGCACTCTCGGCGGTGGGCCTCATTGTCGGTGGGGTTGGTGTTGTGGCAATCATGATGATTTCCGTCACCGAGCGCACGCGAGAAATTGGCGTGCGGAAAGCACTCGGCGCAACGCGCGCGACCATTTTGTGGCAGTTTTTGGTCGAAGCAGCAACGCTCACAGGAATCGGTGGCGCGATCGGTCTTTTCGTTGGCTGGCTCGCCGCGCTCGGTATTCGCAGTTTCACGCCAATTGAGGCATCCATTCCGCCATTGGCTGTCGTCGCGGCGCTCGGCGCGAGTTGCATTACCGGTATTCTTTTTGGACTTTTGCCGGCCAGTCGCGCCTCGCGACTCGACCCAATCGACGCGCTCCGGTATGAGTAGGAAGGTCAGTCTGTACAAGCTATTGTTTGCGTATCAGCAACCAAGCCTTGACCCACACACAACGCTACGATAGCAGTCATAGGTGAAAACTCGTGATGCAATTGGTCTCGCCCTCTCCCAGCTCCGTGTTCAGAAGCTGAAAAGCGCCTTTACACTGCTCGGCGTGACAATCGGCGTGATGTTTCTGATCGCCGTTGTTTCAATCGTTGAGGGTATGGGTCGCTACGTCGAAGAGGATTTCGCTGGTCGCCTTATCGGCGCGAATACGTTCACGCTGCGCCGTTACGATAATATTGGACCTGGCGGCAATCGCGGATTTGACTCTCGGTCTGTATTGCGACGCCCGCTCATTCGTATGACGGACGTTGAAGCAATTCGCGCGGTCCTGCCCTTCACAATGACGTCGGCAGTCTCGAGTGAGAACTTCACGTATGCCACCGCTCCCGGCGCTCGTCCTCGGCAAGTACAAGCGGTCGCGACGGATGCCGAATACTTCGCCATCAAAAAATTAAAGATCGATCAGGGTCGCGCATTTTCGGATCAAGAAGTACGCGCGGGTTCGGCAGTTTTGGTCATCGGGGTTGAAGTCGCGGAACATTTCTTTCCTGGGCTCAAGGCCGAAGGACGACAGCTACGTGTTGCGGGCATTCCGTTTACGATTATTGGCGTAGTTGAAAAGCAGGGATCGGTATTTGGATTTTCGCTTGATCGCATGGCCATTGCCCCCCGTACATCACCGATGGGACGCATCATTCGTCCACGTGGTGATGTTGGTTCACTGATTGTCCAAGCAAAAACGCAGCCGGAAATAACGGACGGCGTCGAACTGGCGCGTGGTGCGATGCGTTCAATCCGGGGACTGCGCGCTGGAGAGCCGGACGACTTCGGGTTAGTTACGCAAGACGGCGCTTTTGGATTTATCAACGAACTAAAAGGACGACTCGTGTTGTTTGGCACGGCCTTGCCCGCCATCAGTCTTGTGGTGGGCGCAATGGTCATCATGAACATCATGCTCGTGGCTGTCGCAGAGCGCACGCGCGAAATCGGCATTCGCAAAGCGCTGGGTGCGAAGCGCAGCGACATCATGTTGCAGTTCCTCGTTGAAGCGGCCACACTGAGCACATTGGGCGCCGCCATTGGTATCGGGCTCGGCATTGCGTTGGCGGAAATTATTGCCGCACTTACGCCGTTGCCTGCCGCTGTGGCCCCGTGGTCGATCGCGGCCGCGCTTGTGACCGGCGCCGGTGTTGGTATTGCCGCTGGATTGTATCCGGCAAGTCGCGCGTCGAAGCTCGATCCGATTACCGCGTTGCGGCAGGAGTAGCACCATGCATCGGCTACTTCTGATTTTCGAGGGCGTTGGAATGGCGCTCGAAGCGATTCGCTCCAACAAGGTTCGCGCAGCGCTGACGATCGCCGGCGTGGCCATCGGCGTGTTTGTGGTCGTGGCGATGGGGGCGGTGGTGAGCGGCATTCGCGCATCATTTCAACAAGACTTGCAGTCTATCGGCGCGACCACCTTCATCGTGCAGCGCCGCAGTGCGGGTATCAATTCGTGCGATGGCACCGACGAGAAGTGTCCCGACCTGCGCAATCCGCCCATTGCATTTTCGGAGTGGGAGATGATCAAGCGGCTGCCGGGTGTTGAGAACGTCATCGGCACCATTGGCGGCGTCAGCAACTTCTCGTACAAAAACAATCGCGTCGCGTCGGTTGGATACGATGGCTACAGTAGCGAATGGCCCGAGGTCGACGCGGCGGACATTTTTCCTGGGCGCAATTTCACCAAAAATGAACATGATGCGGGACAGCCGGTTGTGCTCGTCAATGACACGCTGAAGGCGCAGCTCTTCGGCACGTCGGAGCCGATCGGCAAACCGATCACCATCGACGGTCGACAGTTCACCGTGATAGGTATTTACCATCCGAAAGCGGGCTTTCTCAAATCGTTGCAAGGCAAAGGTCCGGACACGCCGCGCGCGATACTCCCGCTGCAGAGCGCAATCCGTCATCTCGACGCGTACCGCAATAGCCTCACGCTCATGGTGCGTCCGCGCGCTGACGCGGTGCAGAGTGAAGTGATGGACGAGGTACTTGCGGCGACGCGCGCGCGTCGTGGACTCAAGCCGGGCATGCGAAATAATTTTTACTTGGTGGAGCAGGACCGGTTGATGGAAACGTTTGATCAGTTGTTCAGTGCGATTTTTTCCGTCGGTCTCGCATTATCCGCCGTCGCGCTACTCGTAGGCGGTGTGGGCGTGGTGGCAATAATGATGATTTCTGTGACGGAGCGTACGCGCGAGATTGGTGTGCGCAAAGCGCTCGGGGCAACTGCGGCAACCATTCGATGGCAATTTTTGGTGGAAGCAGCAACGCTGACCTCGATAGGCGCGCTTATCGGCCTAGCCCTTGGCGGGTTGCTCGCGTGGGTCATTCGCGCGAACACCGTGATTCCGGCCTCGTTGCCGTTAAGCACCGTGCTAATTGCGCTGGGTGCGAGCGCCATCACGGGCGTGGCGTTTGGCATGCTGCCCGCTGTGCGTGCGTCCAATCTCGATCCCATCGACGCACTGCGACACGAGTAAGGAGAACGATTCAGCGACGTACTCGTCTGGCGTTAAATCAGCTGCGTATCAATCCGCTGCGCGCTGCGTTTACTCTGCTTGGTATCTTCGGTTCGCTAGGGTTTTTGATGGCCGTGATAGCGATTATCCAAGGCATGAACGCGTAAGTGAAAGAAAACATCGCCGACGCCATCATTGGCATGAACACATTGCAAGTACGGCGCATGCCACTCAGTATCGGTTTATTCAACGACAACCAATTTCTGGTGTTGCAAAAGCGTCCGCGCATTGATGAACGTGTTTCGGTGCCGATATTGCGAGCACGTTGTTTGCCGGGGCGCCGGTTATCAATCAAGAAGTACGCATCATGGGGCAACGCTTCACCATCGTTGGCGTCATTGCGCGCAAAGGTCGCGTTCTTGGTCAATCGTTTGACGGCGTCGCGTTGAGGCCCATCGCCGCATTTGAGGCCATCTATAGTCGTCGTCAAACCACCACCGTCTCCGTCAAGCTGCGCGGCATTGTGTTTGGACTTATCCTGGCGCGAAGAGCGTCGCTGCTCGACCCCATTGAGGCGTTACGGTACGAGTAAGCGTTTGCTAGCGCGAACGAATGCGCAGAGTGTTCACAGCGCAGCAGGAGGACGGATCACTATAATGCTGCGTGGTGTTTACGCCCAACACTGTTGTTACTTCGCGACTGGAACCAGCATCGTTACCTCGCGCGCACTGGGCAAGGCCGGTGGCAAAGCGAACCGAAGCCATACCGGCACACTGACCATAAGCTGACTGCCGTCGGGCTTGCGGTCTCGGGCGCGCAGCGATGTCGCATTCACCGTTCCAAGCAGAGAGTCGCCGACTGGCACGGCGGCACGACGCCCTATAACGATGGCAAACTTCCCGTTCGACGTCGTGACCATCTGTTGTGTAAAGTAGAGGGCGCCACCGTCCGGAACTTTGATGGCGACTTGAAAGGAGTCACGCGGGATTCGCAAACTGTCAAGAACCATCCCAAAAACGGACGCAGTTCCGTTGATCGCAAATTCTCCAGTACTGCGAGTCGGTAACGCAGAGCTCGAACACCCCTGAGAGTTGAGGCCGAGGCCAATTACTGCGAATAACACGCGAGCGTGGGCGTAATTCATCGCAACCTCCCGTTACAAATTGTAAAAGTCAAAAGTTAAAGCGACCTAAACGACGAGGGATGGCAGGATCGTGGTTGCGTCGTAGCTCAAACCTTTTTACACCGAGTAGAAGGGAAGATATGGGGACGGCGCATATGCATGTTCGGAAACAGACCCCGCCAGACAATAAATAAACTGATCGGAGTGCCTCATTAGCATGGACTACCGTCGCATTGATGAACGATCGCGAATGGCAGGAGTGGCGACGCGCAGCGCATACGTCAGCAATAGCGCCGTCCAAAGCGGCAACAACCACGAATTACGTGCCGGACCGAAATGTGACGAAACAATTGTGAGCGGTGCAGGAAAATACACGTCCAAACATTTTCTACGCTAGCAAAAGTGTTGATGCAGGCAATTTGATGCGCGCGGTGAAGACGCTGCGCACCGATACCGCCAAAGTCTGTTAAACGGCAGGCAAGTCGCGAGGAGCGGAAACTACGCGCGATGCGCTGTTGAATTTGTTGTAGCCACAATCGTCTATTTTTCGTGTACTTTAGGTTCGCTTCCTTGTGTTCGGTGCAGCACGCGTCAAAAGCTGCCAAGAATGTTTGACGTCGAGTCCTTGCGGCTCAGAGTTAGATCGGCAATGTTCGGCGCTTCCTTCAATACCGACGCGGATCCATCACTTAACATGGGAGCCCGTGGTGTGGTCGACAATGGAGGCATTTACCTACGGAGGCAGCGTTGTCCACGGGCAACGTCAACGCGTCAAAACGAGCGCGTCGTCGGTTCGCGAGGTGACTTTCTCGCATGTCACGCGGCTCGCAACCGCGTGGGCATTCCACCCACATCTTCTGTCTAATGCTCATCATATTGAATCTCGAATTCCGACACGCTGATGTTGCGACGCGTGAGCGCTTTTATGTCTGGTGTGCCGTGAGCGCAACCGTGTTGCCAACTGAGCGGTTGGCCGCGACATCGTCTGTCGTGTCGCGACGAGCGGAAGCGACTCGTTGGATTGCCGGTCTGCATGACGAGTTGACGTCATTTTTCGGGCGGCTCGACCTAGGGGGCACGTTCGCCGAGGATCGATGGGAGCGGCCTGGCGGCGGTGGCGGCGTTTCGCGCGTGATGACAGACGGCGTCACCTTTGAGAAAGCTGGCATCAATCGGTCGGCCGGTTTTGGTGAGTTACCCGAGCTCGCCGCGCGTCGACTGGGAGAGACAGATGCTGCCGCTGGTACCACACATTTCTTCGCGACGGGCGTGAGCGTCGTCGTGCACCCGCGAAGCCCGATGGTGCCCACCGTCCATCTCAATGTGCGGTATTCCGAATTGACTGATGAACACGGCCATCTCACCGACAGTTGGTTTGGCGGTGGTACCGATCTCACACTGTTCCACCCGCATCCACCCGATGCGCACGAATTTCATCGTGCGTTGCAGACAATGTGTAATTGGCACCACGCGTCATTTCATAGTCACTTTAAACGGTGGTGTGACGAGTATTTCGTGAACACGCATCGCGGAAACGAAGCACGAGGCATTGCTGGACTTTTTTTCGATCACGTGCGTGCTGACGATCCGTCGCATGGCCTGGATCACGAGCACGTATCGGCGTTTGTAAGCGATGTCGCGCGCGTCTTACGCCAAGCATACGAGCCCATTGTCGAGCGTCGACGTCACGAAACGTTTGGTGCCGCCGAGCGCGAATTTCAGCTTGTGCACCGCGGTCGCTACGTCGAGTTCAATCTCGTGCATGATCACGGCACAATTTTCGAATTGCAGACGCAAGCGCGGGTGGAGAGCGTCTTGATGAGTCTCCCGCCGCTCGCCATGTGGCAGTATGCGCCGCGGTATGCCGAGCAGTCGTTTGAGGCGCGTCTCGTGGAGATGCTTGTGCCGCGCGATTGGGCGTCGGACGTGAGTGTCGCGTAATCGTGCCCGCGCTTGCTGATTGGCGTGCCACGTTAAGTTATGCATCATGACTGGACTCGATTTGTTAGCCATCGCGGCACATCGCGACGATGCAGAACTGACATGCGGCGGCACGCTCATTCGCGCGGTTGACGCTGGGCATGCGGTCGGAGTGGTAGATCTCACGCAGGGAGAAATGGGCACGCGGGGGTCGGCCGAGTTGCGAGCGGCGGAAGCGGCGGCGGCGGCGCTCGTGATGGGGTTATCAGCGCGCGAGAATTTGGGACTGCCCGATGCCGGCATCCGGAATGACGATGACACGCGCGCACTGCTTGTGCAGATGCTGCGACGCCTGCGTCCGCGTGTGGTGATTGCGCCCGCGCCGCGCGGTCGACATCCCGACCATCGTCGTGCGACCGAACTTATTCGAGACGCCTGTTTTCTAGCCGGTTTGGCAAAGTATGCGCCGGGCGATGCACCAGCATTTCGTCCGTTCAAACTGCTGCATGTGGTCACGTATCGCGAGGACGCGGGCAAGCCCTCGTTTGTCGTGGACATTAGCGATCAATTTGATCGTAAGATGGCAGCGGTTCGTTGCTACGCCTCACAATTTGATGGCGCAACGCAAGCAGGCGAAGTTTTCCCGAATGGCGAACCCCTATACAACGTCGTTATGCATCAGGCAGCCCACTATGGCACGCTCATTCGAGCGCGGTATGGTGAGCCCTTCTTTACGGAC
>JANYFO010000168.1 GCA_025362635.1 Gemmatimonadaceae bacterium
AGATCGTGACCTCGACCGGGATCACCATATCGCCACCCTGCGTCCGAGCGTTGAACTCTTTGCAGAAGGCCATAATGTTGATACCCTGGGGGCCGAGAGCCGTACCCACGGGCGGTGCCGGGTTCGCTTTGCCGCTTGGAATCTGCAGCTTAACGAATCCAACTACCTTTTTTGCCATGCTACTTCCTCATCGCAGGTTGCACTGACGGAGAATCCGAAAGTGATCGTGCTTCCACGGGATCTTTAACGTCGGTGTGGTAGGCGACGAACTAAAAACTCAATACCCGCGCAGCTGCAGATAGTCGAGTTCGACGCTGGTCGGGCGGCCGAAGAGGCTAACCGAGACGCGAACCTTCCCTTTGTCGGACAAGACTTCTTCGACAGTACCGTTGAAATCCGCAAATGGACCTTCGGTGATTGCCACCGCTTGTCCGATCAGGAATGGTATTTCTTCTTTCAATGGCGAGTCGTCTGCCGAATCGGTGACGCCCAGCAACCGACGGACCTCATCTTCGCGCAGCGGTGTCGGATCTTTCTCTTTGCCGACAAACTTAATTACCCCTTGAATGCCACTAATCTCGTGCAAGGTGTCCTGACTGGCCACCATGTCCACGAGGACATAACCGGGATAAATCTTTTTTTCGACGGTAACTTTTTTGCCGTTCTTGATTTCCACAACCTGTTCAGTGGGCACCAGCGCCTGCCGCACAAGTCGATCCTCGGGCGCTGCCGTATCCATATCGATTTTCCGTTGGATAAGGCGCTGCACCTTGTTTTCGTGCCCAGAGGTGGTCTGGACTGTGTACCAGCGGTGTTCGAGCGTGAACACGTGCGGGCTCAGCGACTTATCAGCATCGCGGGCAGCCGCACAAGCAGCGCCTGCAACGCGACATCGAGCAGCGCGATCACCGCGCCGAGCAACAGCACAAAAATAATGATTTGAATGGTCGCGGACTGCAGCTGCGCGCGATCAGGCCAAGTCACCTTTTTCATCTCAGCGATCACGTCATGATAGAACGTGACGAGCCGCGTGCCGCGCCCGGGCCGGGCGACTTCGACCGAGCTCATGACTACTTCGTTTCCTTATGCGTATGATGCACGTTGCAGCGTGGGCAGTACTTCTTCCATTCCACGCGCTCTGGGTGCAGGCGCTTGTTCTTGGTGGTGAAGTAGTTGCGGTTTTTGCACTCGGTGCATCCGAGGATGATTTTCTCGCGTGCCATGATTCCCGACTCCGTGCTTCAGCATCTGACACTGGGTGCGCTGCTCGCGTTCGCTGAGCGCGCGGCCCCAATGGATCTCCCGACTGCGTTGCTTGATGCCGCTTAGTGAACAGCCGACGCCCTGAAACAATCCCACAGCGGTAGCCTGAGAGAGCGTTGCAGGGGGAAAACGGTACTCCGCTGCGAGTGCCGCCGATCGACCGAACCGCGAGATGAAGCGCAGTGGGGTGAGCCTTGGAACGTATCAGCGCTGGGGGAAGCACGCAAGGATGGGGATTACCGATTGGGCAACGGAAAAGCCCGGTCCGCTTTGCGGGACCGGGCTCACCGACGTCTACCAACGGTTATAAAAAGCACGCGACCGGGATTGAACCGGTGACCTCATCCTTACCAAGGATGTGCTCTACCGACTGAGCTACGCGTGCGATGATTCGCGCGCCAATTCGCAGAGGCGCAACCTAGCGAGGCTGGAGAGCGCACACAAGCGTCGTTGATCCTCGCGTCATGCGCGACGACGCAGCGTTAAGGGTTGCGTAATCCGCTTTCGGCTCCTTGCGGTCCCATTCATTGCATGGTTGCTTCGCTGCCAGGCTTGACCATACGATAAAAGCGTGTGACCGCCGCCGCCGTCAGAACTACATCCACGAGATTTCCAGATGAGCGCTCGTTTTGCCAAGATGGTACTTGCGGCGTCCGTTGTGTTGTCGCCGTCTGTACTGCCTGCGTTGCCGATTACCAAATCTCTGACGCTACAGGTTTATCAGCTGTGCGATGACGCCGGTTCGAACTGTGCGTCAACTGGCCCTGCGGCCGATATGTTTTTTGGCACCGCGACCAACACCATTTGGGCGCAGGCCGGCATCAGCGTGCTGTACAACTTTGTCGGACAGATCAACAGCACCAGATTCAGTTCCATTGATGATACCGCCACTGGGAGAAAGTTTCAGGACCTCGCGTCTGGCTATCATTTTCAGAGCACAACGGTTGTTGACATGTTCCTCGTCCGTTCTGTAGCGGGAGCCTATGGTGAGGGCTGGTATGGCCGTGGCGGTCTTGTCATGGGCATGGATGCAATCATGGCATATGCCGCGGGCGGGCGCATTGATACGATGGCGCACGAATTAGGGCACAACTTCGGACTTGTCGATCCTTTGGACCCACATTATTCGAGTGCTGATTCGGGACATTCGACAAACCCGAACGAATTGATGGCCGGCGGAGCAACCCGCAACGTGCCATTAACGGTGGCCGACATCAATCCAAATGGCTCGGGGTACGACCTAGTGACTGCCTATCAAGTCGCGTTCGCGCGCAACAGCACACTCTTGCACGATGTTGTTGCGCCGGAGCCCAGCACGTTTGTCTTGATGGCGGTGGGTGTTTTTGGATTGGCGGTCATTCGTCGGCGGCGCGTTGGCGGTGTCACGGCATAGTCCAAGGTCGCCCGATGCGGCATGGATTGCGGCGACCGACGCATGGTCTGTCTGGTGCTGTCGTTGTGTTGGCCTGGACGTTGGGTGCGGCACGATGCGCTTGGGGACAACAACTTATGACCGATGTGATCGACCTTCCGCCGGTGCATCGTGAGTTCGTGTCGCCCTCAGCGATGTTTGTGCTGACAATATCGAGCGACGATCATTGGAAGACATCTACGGCGCAGGCTGAACTTGAGGAGCGCCGACCTGGTGCACCGAGAAATGTCTGGCGGCACTCATTGGCGAACATCAAGGGTCCGCGACGTGCCGTCGTGACGGATCATGGTGAGGTTATTCTCATTGATGATTGGATAAACAGTCCGTCGCAGCGCGCGCTGACGCTGATCAGTGTGACGGGCAAGACCGTCGCGACTTATTCGCTCGATTCATTGATCGCGACCTTACGGGTGTCGCCTCGCGACGTGTCGTCCCGAGCAACGCTTGGCATTTGGTTAAGTGCTGAGCCGACGGTCAGTGATGACGGCGCGACGGTGCGCTTCAGAACGGCGGGTCGAGGTTTGGTGCTGCACGTGAGCGATGGACGAATGACCGCGACGAATTAGTACGTGCAGCTCGAGTTAATTTGCGAATAACATTGGCGACAACGAAAAACCGTCGACTCCGACAGCTCGGAGTCGACGGTTCACGTTTGGACGCACAACAGGAACAGAGCGGGAGACGGGACTCGAACCCGCGACATCAAGCTTGGAAGGCTAGCGCTCTACCAACTGAGCTACTCCCGCGAACAACACCACATCCTGCACTACCGATGTACCCAGCAACGCTACAAATGCCTTATGGTGGGGGAAGGATTCGAACCTTCGAAGGCGTTAGCCGTCAGATTTACAGTCTGATCTCGTTGGCCACTTGAGTACCCCACCGGGGGCCGTCTCGCTGAATTGCCGAGGACCGGTAGAGCTGACGGTGGGATTCGAACCCACGACCTGCTGATTACAAATCAGCTGCTCTGCCAGCTGAGCTACGTCAGCGTAAAGCCCCAACCGGAGGCTTTTGAGACAAGACGTTGAGAATAGACC
>JANYFO010000169.1 GCA_025362635.1 Gemmatimonadaceae bacterium
AAGCATGCGGCGCGCCTCCGATGTTCAGCGATATCTGCAGGAGGATGAAGAGTAGTGACAGACGAGCAGACGCCTACAGTCGTGCGCGCGGTGGTGGCGGGCCATGGAAGTTTTGCCACGGGCATCATCTCCGCCGTTGAGCAAATCACCGGTCGCGGTAATGTGTATTTGGCGATCTCCAACTCCGGTCTTTGCCTTGATGACATTCAAGACGCAATTGCACACGCGCTTGATGCATCAGGCGCGCGCGTGATCTTCACGGATCTTCCCGCCGGGAGTTGCACGATGGCCGTACGTCGATTGGTGCGCGCGCGTCCTGGCGTCATGCTCGCTACAGGCATCAATCTCTCGCTGCTCCTAGACTTCGCCATGCAGGACGACGCCGATCCTGTCGCCGCGTTGCATAGCGCGATGGAACGCGGGCGCGCCTCTATGGTTGTCCACGGGTAACGGATGACGGTTGCGCTATATCGCATTGATGATCGTCTTATTCATGGACAGGTCGTCGTCGGCTGGGGCCAACCTTTAGAACTGTGCTTCATTGTCCTCGTTGACGATGAGGTGGCGGGCAGCGATTGGGAGCAGGAGCTTTATCGCATGGGCGTGCCACCCGATATGACGGTACACTTTCAGTCAGTCGAAGACGCAGCCAACACATTGTCCGTATATCAGCACGATTCACGGCCGGGTATCGTGCTCACGGCGGATATTGACACGATGACGCGGCTCGTGGCTGCCGCGCACGGAAGTATTGCCACCGTAAATATTGGCGGCGTTCATCACGCCCCTGGTCGCACCGCGCGACTCCGCTACGTGTTTCTCACGACGGCCGAAGAA
Source organism: Gemmatimonadaceae bacterium (assembly GCA_025362635.1). Classification (GTDB taxonomy): domain Bacteria; phylum Gemmatimonadota; class Gemmatimonadetes; order Gemmatimonadales; family Gemmatimonadaceae; genus Gemmatimonas. The sequence goes on from JANYFO010000169.1 coordinate 838, forward strand.
GACGGCCTGCGTAACATTGCGAAACTTGGCGCGACCGTCAGCGCGCAGGATGTCCCGAGTGCGCGTCCGGTCACGCTCGACGAGCTTCTCGCAACGTCGATCGACGCATGATGCTCAATGCTGCTTTTGCAGGCGACCTTTTGCCGGTCGCACTGCTCGCCGGCGTCATAGGGCTTGACGTCGTAAGCTTTCCGCAGGCGATGCTCTCGCGACCAATCGTCGCATCGTCGATCGCCGGGGCGTTTTTTGGCGCGCCGGTTGCGGGGCTCGTGTGTGGTGCGCTGCTCGAATGTTTTGCCCTTGAGTCGTTACCGGTTGGCGCTTCTCGGTACCCTGAGTGGGGGAGTGCGTCCGTCGTCGCCGGCGCCACGGCGGCGCAGGGAGCCACCGGCGTCGCGTTGCCGCAACCGTCCACCTTTGTGCTCGCCGTCGCTGTTGGAATTATCACCGCGTGGATCGGTGGATGGACGATGGTCCAACACCGTCAGCTCATCTCGTCGTTCGCCCATCCGCGACTTGATCAACTGGCCGCGGGCAATCGCCGCACCGTGGTTGGATTGCAAGTGTTTGGTATGACGGTCGATTTACTGCGCGGTGCGTTTCTGGGCATTGTCGCGTTTGTACCCGCGTATGTTGTGGTCCCGTGGATGAGTGCGCATTGGAGCGTCAGCGAAGGGCTGACGCGAGCCGTCGTCGTGACATGTGGCGCTGCCGTCGCCGCCACCGCGGTCTGGAAAAACTTTCACGCGATCAGTGGTACGCGTCGGCTGTTTTTGCTGTCGCTGTCGGTTGGCACTGCGCTGGTCGTGCTTGGTGCCTGACATCGTGATCGATTCCAGCGAGGGAACGCCATCTGCACCCGCAGCCTCGGTCGCGACAATTCCGTCGCTCGACGCTGCAACGCACATCGCCATGTTCGCGCGGTGCCTCGCCATTCAGGGATCGTGGAATTACGAACAAATGCTTGGCAACGGCATCGGGTTTTGCGTTGAACCGGCGCTGCGGCAGTTACCCGGAGGCCGAGATGGGACCGCATACCGACAAGCGCTCGCTCGGCAAAGCGCATATTTTAATGCGCATCCCTACTTGGCTGGCCTCGCCGTTGGCGCGTTGGCTCGCGTGGAAATCGACCAGGTGGCGCCGATACGCATTGAACGCTTTCGCACGGCGCTTTGCGGTCCACTTGGCGCCATTGGCGATCGCCTCGTCTGGGCCTCATGGTTGCCAGCGTGCTCCTTGGTTGCTCTTCTGTTCTTTGGCGCAGGAATGTCAACCGTTGGAGTAGTGACGGGCTTCCTGATACTGTATAATGTGGGTCATTTTGTATTGCGCGACTGGGCGCTGAAAGCCGGTTGGAGACACGGACTGCGTGTCGCCACGGCGCTTGGACATCCAGTGCTGCAGCACGGTCCTCGCTACATTGGACGGGCAGCAGCAATCGTGGGTGGACTGGCGCTACCGCTCGCGGCGCATCGAGCGATTGGCGGCGGCGCGCCCGTGTCCGCGGCGTCTATTGCCGTCATCGTCGTAACGCCGCTGTTGGCGTGGCTCCTCGTCCGAACGCATGGACGCGTCGAAGGATGGCGCGTGGTCCTGCTCCTCTTGGCTGCCTTTGCCCTCTACTCGGTGGTCCGTTGATGTCTGAACGATCCGTCCAAATCGTCAATAAGCATGGCTTGCACGCGCGTCCCGCCGCCGAAATGGTGAAGGCGGCGTCGCGCTATACCAGCGATGTCACGATTTCGCGCGACGATCTCGAAGTGAATGGGAAAAGCATTATGGGGGTCATGATGCTAGCGGCTGAGTATGGAGCAACCATCACGCTGCGCGCCACGGGACCGGATGCTGACGATGCGCTGGAGGCGCTCGCCGCGCTCGTCGCAAATCGGTTCGGAGAGACGTAATGCGCGTGATCGATTAATGCTGTCGGTTCTGCGCGGCATTCCGGCATCGCCCGGCATTGTCGTCGGACCTGTGCATCTCCTGCGGTGGGAAGTGCCAGAGGTTCGACAACGTCTCATTGCAGACGACGAGATTGAGTCAGAAATCACCCGGCTGCACGTGGCCTTCGAGCGCTCACGTGAGCGATTGCGACAGTTACGCATACGCGCCGAAATGCAGGCAGGCGCAGAAGAAGCGGCCATTTTTGACGTGCAGCTTTCCATCCTTGGCGATGCCGAGTTGGGACGCAGTGTCGAGGCCCTCATCCGGCAAAATTTAAGTGCGGAAAAAGCATTTGATTTGATTTTGCTCGAATGGCGCCAGCATTTTGCGCGTCACAGCGCGCCGATGCTCCGCGAAAAAGTTGGTGATCTGACCGACGTGCACATTCGGGTGTTGTCCGCATTGATGGATCTGCCGGACCATGATCCCGTGGACGTACCACATGGTATGAACGCCATTCTCGTCACGCACGATCTCACCCCATCGTTGACGCTGCAGTTAGATCGCGACTGCATCGCGGCGATCGCCACTGACGCCGGTACGGCAACAGCACACGTCGCGATTCTCGCGCGCTCGCTTGGCTTGCCTGCGGTGGTTGGACTGCGCAACGCGGTGCAGTACCTCAAGGGTGGGGAAATTGCCATTCTCAATGGCGCTGACGGCACGCTTACGATCGCGCCGAGCGAGAGTGAAATTGCGGCCGCGCGACAGCGTGTCGAGGACGAAGCCGGACGCGCCGACCAAGTGCGCGAACTTGCGCTCAGCGCGCCGATTACACACGACGGCGAGCGATTGGTGGTGCGCGCAAACGTGGATATTCCCGAAGAGTCCGAACTCGCAGCGGCGAGCGGCGCAGAGGGCGTCGGCCTCATGCGCACCGAATTTCTCGTCGTCGGTCGCGCAGCGATGCCTGACGAAGACGAACAATATCGCGCATACCGTCGCGTGGTTCAGGCGTTTGGCGCACGACCCGTGGTGATCCGCACGTTTGATATTGGTGGCGATAAATTGCCCATCGGCGGATTCCCGTCTGAAGCCAATCCGTTCTTGGGATGGCGCGCCATTCGTATGTGCCTCGATGAAAGCGACATCTTCAAAGTGCAACTGCGAGCGCTGATGCGCGCCGCCGTGCACGGCGATTTACGTATTATGCTTCCGCTCATCGTTACGGTCGATGAGGTGCGAGAAACGCGGCAGCTGATGGAACAGGCCGAGCAGGAATTAGCCGAGCGTCGCGTGCCGTTTCGCTCCGATGTGCCGCTGGGTGTCATGGTTGAGACACCGGCCGCAGCGATCGCGTGCGACACACTCGTGCGCGATGTCGATTTTTTCAGCATCGGTTCCAACGATTTGGTGCAGTACACGCTCGCAGTTGATCGTGGCAATGCCAACCTTGCGCCGCGCTTCACGCCGTTTCATCCGGCTGTGCTGCGGCTCATCGCGCAGGTCCAGGCAACGGGTGCTGCACACGGCATTGATGTCGGCGTGTGCGGGGAGATGGCATCGCAACCGCTCGCCGTATTCGCGTTGATCGGGCTCGGCATTCGTCAGTTGAGCGTTGCGCCCCGTGGCGTGGCGGACGTGAAGCGCGTCATACGTGGTGTGCGAGTGTCTGCCGCCGTTGATGCAGCTCAAGCTGCGCTCTCCGCGGGGACGGCTCGTGAAGTAGAG
>JANYFO010000184.1 GCA_025362635.1 Gemmatimonadaceae bacterium
GAATTGCCGAGGACCGGTAGAGCTGACGGTGGGATTCGAACCCACGACCTGCTGATTACAAATCAGCTGCTCTGCCAGCTGAGCTACGTCAGCGTAAAGCCCCAACCGGAGGCTTTTGAGACAAGACGTTGAGAATAGACCCCCCATCGTGAGGTGTCAACCTCACAATCGTTTCCAACGTGTGCCTTGCGCGCTGTCTTCGATACTAATGCCTCGGGCGACCAGTTCGGCACGGACGGCATCGGCGGCCCCGAAATCGCGACGTTCGCGCGCGGCCTTGCGTGCTTCGATCCGTTCTTCCACCCAAGTAGCCAGTTCGGCATCGGCTTCTTGCTCGGGCACCAGGTCTAACACGCCGTCGATCATGCGGAACGCGGCGCGTGCGCGATCAAGTGCGGCGACATCAGTCCCACCGGTATCGAGCTCGCGATTGGCCTCCGTAATGAACGTGAACAGCGCCGCGAGTGCTTCGGGCGCGTTGAGGTCATCAAATAATGCGTCAATAAACGCGTGTTCGGCTTTCGACGCGGCGGCGACCAACGCCTCTGTGCCCCCGGTTGCTTCAGCGAGACGCTTTGCGAACGTGCCGATGCGACGGACGGCTGCACGCGACTGTTCGAGCGAGTCTTCGCCCAAGTTGAGTTGCTTGCGGTAGTGCGCGTTGAATACAAAGTGCCGATACGCGGTGCCGGAGATCCCTTGCTCTCGCAATTCGACAACGTTGGCCACGTTGCCGACGCGTTTAGCCATCTTTGCGCCGTCAGTGAGTAAAAACTCACCATGGCACCAGCAGCGAGCAAACGTTTTCCCCGTGGCCGCTTCGGACTGTGCTATTTCGTCTTCGTGATGCGGGAAGATGAGATCAATCCCTCCCGCGTGCAGATCGAACGTTTCGCCTAAGTACTTCATCGCCATCGCCGAGCATTCGAGATGCCACCCAGGACGGCCTCGGCCCCAGGGTGAATCCCAAGCGGCGCCAGTCGCTTCGTCTTCATCTTTCGCGGCCTTCCATAATGCAAAATCCTGGGCATTCTCTTTCGCGTATTCGTCCTGTGCAACGCGCGCACCAGTGCGAAGTTCGCGTTTGTCGAGTTGCGACAATTGCCCGTAGTTTGGAAAGCGATCGATCGCGAAATAGATGGAACCGTCTTCAGCTTCGTAGGCGACGTTCTTGGCGATGAGTCGTTCGACGAGCGCTACCATTTCCGGAATGTGCGCAGTGGCCTTGGGATAGCCTTCCGCGTCTTCGATGCGCAGGTAGCGACGATCTTGGTGGAACAGTTCAGTGAACGGTTCGGTGACGTGCGAAATGGTGGTACCCAGCGCCGCCGCTTTCCGGATGATCTTGTCATCCACGTCGGTGAGGTTCATGATTTGTTCGACACCCCAACCGGCCAATTTTAGCGTGCGCCGCATCAGATCTTCGAACAGAAACGTCCGAAAATTACCGAGATGCGCAGGGTTGTACACGGTGGGTCCGCAGGTGTACATGCGCACCGTGTGTCCGTCAGCGGGTGCGAACGGCTCAACGCGACGCGTGAGTGTGTTGTACAGGCGGAACTCGGGCATGCGCGGTGTTATTGGCTTTAGAGTCGGCGGGTGTGCACGTGCAACACCGTCATGGTGGAAATCTACAGAGTTTGTTGTTCGCCGTGTGTCGCGCGTCCTTGTGAGATCACTTTTCCTGGTGGGACTGTCCAACAAACAGCTGTTCACTGGTCCGTGTGGTGCGAGTGCGGCGGCCCAAAGCCATAGTTGATTCGCCAATGTCGATGCGCCGCGATCAAAGCTGCGGCGATGAAAGGCTTAGGAGCTGATGCACACGGCCGTGATGAACCGGTGTCGGCGCCGGAAAAGGTAGCGACCTCGCGGCGTGCGCGGCATCACGGTAAAGGCGATGCTGTAAAATATTGATCGGTAGCGCGGAGCGTAGATGCATCAGATCGGGCGGTAACAATTTTCCCGGCGACGAGTGTGAGAACGCGTACGTTGGGGCGCGATTGATTTCGGCTCGGCTCTCGGACCATGACGGGTTCGGCGCGCTGCGTTGTGCGCTGCGTTGTGCGCTGCGTTACGAGTGCGAGGGGTGGTCGCACGCCGAGCACGATCGCGCAATTTTCCTGGCGCAGTGCGGCGGCCCAGGTGCGCCAGGCGTGATGCGATGACGTGACGCTGGTGTTGGCGCGCGTGCGTGTGCGGACGCGTAACAGGTAGGCGACGGGCGTTTCCTTGCGCAAGTGCTGAATGTCGGTCTGCGTGTGTTGCACCGACCACCCTGCAATGATCGCGCGTGCGGCGCCTCTGCTTATCGCGCCACGTCGCACGCGCACCTTTTCGGCAACGTGCCGAATGCCGCGTGAACGGGTGCGCAAGCCGGCGAAGACATCGAGCAGCGAACTCGCGCCACTCGCGATGTCACCTTGCAAAATCACCAGCTCACCCGCACGGATTTCGCAGGAGAGTCCATCGAGGGTCCGCACGCTGCATCGTGCGTGTCCCAAGCCGGCAGTTATTTCTTCGTGCATGTTGTGCACGGAAAGCAGCACCGGAGATGCGACGGTCACGGATTGAGGGCGTGATGAAGAGAGCATACGCGATAGCATAAATCACTGATGCTGCTTCGCGTTCATCAAAATGTTGCGTGTGCGGTAAAAATGACGCTCTAAAAATACAGGAGGGCACCCAAGGTCGGGTGCCCTCCTGTATGACATCGACATCTTAGCGAGATGGCTGAACGTGCGTGCGCGCCGTGTGAAAGTTGCTAATTGCGGTCGCGATGGGTGACGGCTGAAATCGCACCGGATCCGTTGTAGGCAGTCCAGTTTCTTTGCTCGTGCGATCAATCACTGCCTGCGCGTCCTGATCAGACAAATCAAAGGTGTTCAACGCGATCGCAATGACTGGTGAGTGACGCAAGGTTTTCATCGCGAGTTCGTACAGTTGCACGATGTCGCCGATTGGTGGAATTGAAACCCACGGATTGCGATGAATTGTGGTCCGGGATGGTTGCGCACAGAGCACCATCGCATGCGGCAACGAGCCGTGCATGAGTCCCAACGTTACGCCAGAATATGCGGGATGAATAAGCGAGCCTTGCCCTTCGACTAACACAATGTCCGCGTCATGCGACGCCTCAATCGTCAGCCGTTCGGCGGCGCCCGCTATGAAGTCGGCGACCACCGCATCAACTGCAATGCCACGACCCTCGATCAAAATGCCTGTTTGTCCGGTCGGCGCAAACGCAACGCGATGCCCGAGTGCGCGCACGGCATGCTGCACTTGCAGTTGCGTGGTCATCTTGCCGATGTTGCAATCGCTACCGACGGTCAGCACAACCGTGGCGCCGATATCCCGCACGCGTCCGTACGACACATCGAGATCCGCGGGCGCACGGCGCAAATCACGAATTGTCGCGCCTGACGCCGCCGCGAGCGCTGCGAACTCCGCATCATCACCAAGCATGGTGTGCAAACCACTCCACAGGTCCAACCCCGCGCGCAACGCGTCGCACACGATGGCCCGCCACGCTGCTGGAAACTGGCCGCCGGCCGGCGCGATACCAATGAGCAACGCGTTGGGCTGTGTGCGCATACCTTCGGCGAATGTGGCGACAACGGGAATGCGTCCGCCAAAACCAAGCACGTCATGCGCCGTGTGCCCCGCCTGTTCGCTATCGAGCACGGCGACTACTTCCGCCTCCGCGTAACGAATGCACGCATTTGCCGTCTTGGACGATAGCGGGCCGAAGTTTCCCTCGGCCAAAATCAGAAAACGACGCAAACCGTTCATGACCTCGGCTTGGGCTCGCGCAATCCTTCAATTTCAGCGATCAGATCGACGTCTACGGTTTTCGTCGCATCGGGCACGCCTGCTGCAAGCTGCGCCGGTGCAGCAACGGGTGTTACCTCTGTGGCGCCAGCCGCAAGTTGCCGCGACGCGGCGGGCGCAGCTGACGGCAACATGCCCATGCGCTGTTTCAACTGTAGAAGTTGCGAGTCGGCCGTTGCTCCACCCGACGAACGTTCGAGCTGCTTAAACTGGCTAGCTAAGCGATCGCCACTCATTTCCTCGTCAATTTCCTGTGCCGCTTGTAACTGCCGTTCGTTGGTCGTGATCTTCTCTTCCATACGTGCAAATGCATCGAAGGCCGAGTTGTCAGATAGGCCCGACATCGTTTGCGAAATGCGCGCTTGTGCTTCGGCACGACGCTGACGCGCCAGCAACAAGTTCTTCTTGCGCTTCGCTTCTTCAATTTTGTCGTTGAGATCGCGAAGTGACTGTTTAAGCTTCTCCGTTTCGGAGCGATGCTGTTCCCAAGTTGTCGCGAGCTGTTGTCCGTGTTCGAGATGCTCTTGTCCGCGCAACAACGCTTGTTTCGCGAGATCGTCGCGACCCTCTTGCACCGCGAGCATGGCGCGTTTCTCCCAATCGTCGGCCAGCTTGAACTCCGAGTCGGCCTGATCTTTTAGACGCTTCTCATCGGCGATCGCGGCTGCCACTTGTTGTTTGGCTTTCGCGAGTTGATTGCGCATGTCGACGATAATCTGATTGAGCATCTTTTCCGGATTTTCAGCCGTAGAGATGAGATCGTTCAGGTTCGACTTGATCAGCGTTGAAAGACGGTCAAAGATGCCCATGAGTTAGCGAACCTCTCGGAAGGCGGCGAGCTCGCGCATATGTGACGTAAGCGACAGCGTCATGCTTTCGTAGGATGCAAGAAATTCTTCGTAGTCGAGATGCGCGAGCTCAAGCGCCTCTGTGAGCACAATCGCCTCGGCGTCAATGCCGTATGAGCCGTGCAACAGATCTGTCGCATTCAGTTCGAGCAAACGGCGGCTCAGGGCCGCGACTTCGGCGGTATTGACGGGGATCGGCATCACTTTTATCCGCAGCAACAGTACGGGTGGATTGTGCGTGATGACCACGTCAAAATCGAGCGGGCCGCTGGGTCGAATAATCCAGAGACCGGGTTCGACTTCGACATGCGTTGCGCCATCGGTGCCGAGGCGGTCGAGAAATGTTTCGACGTCTTCGCGAGTAACCATGTGAGCGATTCCTGTTG
>JANYFO010000218.1 GCA_025362635.1 Gemmatimonadaceae bacterium
AGTGCTGTCGGGATTTTCGCGCGCGGATGCGATCGCGTTGGCGGAGCGTGTGGAGGCCATGCTGGCGGGCGCGGAGGTCACGCTGCCGGATGGATTGGCGGCGTTGCGTGGAGTGGCGCCATTCTCGGCGCGGCACGGATGTGCCGTGATGGCGTGGCGCGCGATGCGTGAGGCGGTGATGGGCGGGGCGCGCCAAGTGCAAAACTCGCACATTTGAACAAAGCCATGCGGTTAGTTCGAATTCGCATTGCGCCCTCGCGCGTTCTCACGGTTTATCTGCAGTTGGCCAAGTGCGCTGACCAAGGTGCCAACAAACGTCACCACGCACCCTGACATTATCGCCACGCTGCTTTGCTGCGCCGTGAGCGTGACGAGCGTTATTCCGATGAAATAAAGGCCGGCGACAAAATTCACGCGCGCGCCGTAGCGTTGTTTCCGATTGCTTGCGATTCGCATTCCGACGGCCGCGCTGACTACGACGAGGAGACCAGCCGCGAAAAAAACAACTCGATATACACTGCCCATTGAATTGATACCGGCGTGGGGAACTTACGGTCGGTCTTCGTACCCGCTTGACGTTACTTTTTACGGAGCGTCTCCACCAGACCCACCTTCCACCGCAAGCCTCCATGTACGCCATCGCCATCATTCGCTACCGCAAACCGTTCGACGACATTGCGCCGCACGTCGACGAACATCGCGCCTACCTTCGCGAACTCCAAGCGGCGGGTGTGCTGCTCGCCAGCGGACCATTCGATCCGCGCAATGGTGGCGGCCTCTTGCTGCGCGTGCCAGACACCGACACACTTGCCGCGCTCGATACCATTCGTGACAACGATCCGTTTACGAAACGCGGACTCGCGCAGTATGAACTGTTGCCGTGGGCACCGGTCATCGGCAAAGACAAGCTCGATAGCCTCTGAGTATGCCAGTGGTGCCACCAACGCCGCCCCCTGCGGCTACACAACCGCAGTCGCGTGTCGCACGTAGTCTCGCCACGTTGCAGCGCTGGGCCGACGCGGGATGGTCGGGCAGCGTGGTGTTCGCGTGGGGCCTTTTGCAGGGGTGCATTTTCCCGGGCTTCGTCGATCTCTTTTTCTTACCGCTCGCCATCGCGCGCCCAAAGCACGCGTATCGATTAGCACTCATTGCATCAGCCGGCACGCTCATTGGTAGCGTGATACTGTATGCCGTTGGGTCGCAAGCGCTCTCGTTGTTACAAGGGCCGGTGGCCGAGTGGTTGGGTGTGTCCGCCGCGCGTCTGGATGAATCGCGCACCACGCTCGCGAAGTACGGTGCGTGGGCAATTTTTGCGAGCACCATGAGTCCGATTTCAACGAAGCTAACGAGCATTGCCTCTGGTGCGATTGGCGTGCCGTGGCCGCAGTTTGTCGGCGCGCTCATTGCGGGTCGACTGACACGCGGGCTTGGTCTCGCGTGGCTCGTGCGACATGGCGGTGCAAGCGCGGTGGAACGGTGGGTAAAGGTGCCGCGGCCGTAACTTTCGCTCCTACCAATCCGTCGGCGTGTAATCCTTCAAAAAATTCCCCCACAAATGCTCGCCCGTGTTGATCCCCGCAATAATTGGATCCACGATGCGCGCAGCACCATCCACAATGTCCAACGGCGGATGAAAACGGTGCTCCGCCACTTTGCGCGCCGCAATTTCGGCGGGATCTTCGTCGGTCACCCACCCCGTGTCCACACTATTCATGTGAATACCATCGGCATGATAGTCCGCCGCTGCGGTGCGCGTCATCATGTTGAGCGCCGCCTTCGCCATGTTTGTGTGCGGATGACGTGTCGTCTTGAATTTCCGATAAAACTGTCCCTCCACCGCTGACACATTCACGATGTGCTTGTCACGTTCAGGCGTGCGCAACATGAGCGGCTTGAGCCGCGCGTTGATAATGAACGGCGCAATCGCATTCACCAGCTGCACCTCAAGCAGTTCAACGCTTGGCACCTCGGCCATCAACATCCGCCACGAATTGCGATCACGCAAATCGACTTGTTGCATGTCCTGATCCAAACGTCCTTCGGGAAATAACGCTTTCTGCGCGGCGAGTTCTTCGGGAAGCAATCGCACCTGCGAGAGTTGCGCCGCATGTGTAAGCCCCGCCACTTCCGACAACGCCTGTGGCACAGTCATCGCGCCGGTCGCAGCATCGCTCTCAGGTAACATGCTGTAGCCACGCAACCCTTCGTACGCGCCAATCAGCTTGCGCACATGCACTGGCATATCCTGCATGGACGCATTTTCCGCGTCCATCATATGCGCGTAAAAGTCGGGCGGACGTCGCACCGTTTGACACGCATTGTTGATAATGAAGTCCAGCCGATCACGCGTGGTAATCAGATGATGACAAAATGCCTCAACACTCGGCGTGTGACGCAAATCAAGTCCAAAAATCTCGAGCCGATCACTCCACTCGACAAAATCCGGCTCTTGCGCGAATCGCGCGGCTGAGTCGCGCGGGAAACGCGTGGTGACGATAAGCTGCGCACCGGCGCGCAGCAATTTGATGCCCGCTTGGTATCCAATCTTCACGCGGCCACCGGTCAGTAATGCAACACGTCCACGCAAATCCGCGAGCTCGCTGCGTTTCCGATAATTCAACTCCGCACAGGCAGGGCACAGTTGATCGTAAAAGTGATGGATCGTGCTGTAATTCTGCTTGCAGACGTAACAGTTTTGCGGCTCCATCGCCTCGCGAAATTCTGGCTGCCCTTCAATGTCCTGCTGCTCGAAGTCGGCTGGCGGAAAAACATTGGGCGTGGTAAACACGGTCTGCCGACGCAATTTGCGAATGCCGGTTTCGTGTAACACGCTCTCTTCACGATTGACTTTCGCCGCCTTTCGTTGACGCTTGGTGGCCTTCACCAACGCACGTCGCACAATCGCATCAGGGCGAGACACCTGCCCCGCTGCCGACAGCAAGCGCGTACGATCATCTTCGGCGACACCTGCCAATAACGTACGATCGTTCGCGATGAGTTCTAATAATTCGGCGGCCGCGCGGAGTCGGTCGGCAAGCAACGATGAGGTTTTCAGCTCGGGCGTGTTCATACCCTGAAGTTTAACACCTCAGGTCGCCGAGCGTTGCCGGTCAGCGCGCGCTTTGTCGCGCAACATGAAGAGATACATCGCTTCAACTTTTTCGCGCGCCCACGGTGTTTTGCGCAGGAAGGTCAGACTTGATTTCACACTTGGATCGCTTGTAAAACAGCCAATATTGATACGATCGCCCATCGCTTCCCAGCCAAAGTAGTCGACGAGTTCATTGAGCATGCGCTCGAGCGTCACACCGTGCAGCGGATTTTTCGGATGATCGGTCATCGAGGCACTGCGCACTTGCGCAGCAGCGCCAACGCGTCCGCCACAGGTCGTTCGCCAATGGAATCTGACGGATGATTCATCACCCGTGGCTTCGCACTGGCAACCGT
>JANYFO010000236.1 GCA_025362635.1 Gemmatimonadaceae bacterium
CGGTGCGGCGCTCGCAATTGCCCCTCCAGGTTTCGAACCTGGAACCTTCTGATTCAGAGTCAGACGCTCTGCCAGTTGAGCTAAGGGGCATCAAGGATCAGCCTTTCGGGCATCACCGTTTCTGGCGAGCCACAAGATATCGACCGCAGAGCCCTTGGCGGTAGTGCTAGCCATGATGCGGGCACATTGCAATGGGCCAACTCCGTAGGCGTCCATCGCACCACCAATTGTGACTCGCCGTCGGCGAGCCAGCATTCAATACATCTCCGCAACAAGCATCGCCATGTTTTGCTCCGCAGGTCCTCGAAAAGGCTAGAGAGAATACCGTACAGTAGGCGGATCTCTCTAAACCTTCGTCATCGAACGTGTGCGCGAACGATCACCACAACGCACTGACTGACTCAGGTCGTTGGCGGGTCTTTCTGGCGCGTTTTGGCAACACCTGACAAAATGCCAAGCCCGACTAAAATGACGCAAGCGATTACGACGTAGAGCGTTTGGACGCCAGCCACAACTAACGCCCACGCCACACCGCCGATCACGATCAAAAATCCGAGGAGGTAAAGCGGAAACGACATATGTATCTCCGGTAACAGGTATGTGGTGTGACAACACCGTTACGTGTTGCAAAATCCGGTCCGTAACCGGCAACACTTGACCTTCAAACGACTTACATCTTCTTCACTTCCTTCGCCCACGAATCCCGCAAACTTACGATGCGATTGAAAACCAACGCATCTGCCGTCGACGCTTCATCGCTCATGAAGTACCCGGTCCGCTCGAACTGATATCGCGTACCCACTGCATCTTTTGCGACACTCGGTTCAATACGACCGTGCATCACCACGAGCGACTCCGGATTGAGCGCCGAAATAAAATCCAATTCGTCCGGGACGGCATCGGGATCGGCTTGCGAAAACAGTCGATCGTACAAGCGCACCTCGCACGGCAACGACTCCGTCGCCGACACCCAGTGGATGGTGCCCTGCACCTTGCGGCCGTCAGGCGCGTTGCCACTGCGCGTTGCGGGATCGTACGTGCAACGCAACTCAATCACATCGCCAGCGTCGTTCTTCACGACCTCGTGACATGTGATCAGGTAGCCAAAGCGCAAACGTACTTCTTTGCCTGGCGCCAGTCGGAAAAACTTTTTCGGTGGATCTTCCATGAAATCGTCGCGATCCACAAACAATTCGCGTGTAAACGGCACCAAGCGCGTTTCGTTGCGCGCACTATCGGGCGGATACGACGCCGCCTCCATCTGTTCAATCTGCCCTTCTGGATAGTTCGTGAGCACTACCTTGAGCGGCTGCAGGACACTGAGCACGCGAGGCACAATGGTGTTGAGGTCATCACGGATAGCATGCTCGAACGTTGCGATCTCGACGCGTGCGTCTTTGCGGGCCACGCCAATCACTTCGCAGAAGGCGCGAATGGCCTCCGGGCGAACCCCACGGCGACGCAAACCGGCAATGGTGGGCATGCGCGGATCATCCCAACCCGATACATGACCCTCGTTCACCAGGCGCAATAACTTCCGTTTACTCAGTACTGTGTAGTCCAACTCGAGCCGAGCAAATTCTGTTTGCCGCGGTGGATTTACAAAGCCTACCTCGCGCACAAGCCAATCGTAAATTTCCCGATTGTCCTTAAACTCCAGCGTACATAATGATCGCGTAATGCCTTCGATGGCATCCGACAATCCATGCGCGAAGTCGTAAAGGGGATACAAGCACCAATCGTTGCCGCGCCGATAGTGAGGCGCGTGCCGAATGCGCATAAGCAACGGATCCCGCATGATCATGTTGGGATGCGCGAGGTTGGCTTTTGCACGCAGGACGTGCGCACCATCGGCAAACTCACCGGCGCGCATACGACGCAGCAAATCAAGATTTTCTTCGACGCTTCGGTTGCGATATGGACCGGCGACACCGGCCGACGTCACGGTGCCACGTCCAGCGCGAATTTCGCTTTCGTTTTGCGAGTCAACGTACGCGCGACCGTTATTCACTAATCGTTCAGCAAACTCATAGAGCTGTTCGAAATAGTCACTCGCGTAGTACTCGCCATCCCATTGAAAGCCCAGCCACTGCACATCCCGCTTGATCGACTCGACGTACTTCACGTCTTCTGTAAATGGATTCGTGTCGTCAAAGCGCAAATTGCAGGTGCCGCCAAACTCCTGGGCGATGCCGAAGTTGAGACAAATGGATTTGGCGTGTCCCATATGCAAAAAGCCGTTGGGCTCTGGCGGGAAGCGCGTGGCCGGTGCGCGACCAAAACGGCCGGCAACAACGTCATCCGCCACCATTTCACGGATGAAGTCGCGACGTGGCGAGGCGGCAGGAGCGGCAGAGTCGGAAGCAGTCGTATCGGGCACGGAGATGGCTGAGTGAGAGTGGCGGGCGAAAGCTAACCCGAATAAGGTCACTTTCGGCACGGGCGTCTTCCTTGCAGTGTATTTATCTATGCACTTCACTCTCCGGCTTCATCGCGCTTCCGCGTTCGTAGCGCTCGCACTACTGCCTTTTGCGGTCAACGGGTGTCGAGCGGTGACCCTGGCCTATGGATCTGACCTCGCGTCCGCGCGCGCCAATGCCGACGCGCTGTTTTCGGCCATCGAGCAGCGATTTACGCGTCCGGCACGCACACCGAAATTCGCAAATGCGCGCATGCGTGTCGCACGCTACTCGTTTGCGCCGGGCAAATTGGCCAACGATACGACGTTGTGGACATCGATGCGCACCGCGCGCACTGGCGCGGATCGTGAGTTGGAAATTGCCGCGACAATGATCAATGGGCAGTTCACATTTAGTGCGCTTCCCAACGTGCCCGTTCCGGTGCGCACAGGTGACGAGCGGCATCTGATTCGACTCACGCAAATGAACGATGCCGATGATTGGCAATGGGACACCTCGGTGGACCATGCGGTTGGCGTAATGCCTCCGAATCGCGCGACCGATATTGCACGTGCGTTGTTTCTGTCCGGTGAGCGGCCCGCGGCAACGGTGCGTGCGGACTATCGCGCGGCGTTTCCTCGGACAGCACAAGCGCTTGGACGACTGTTCGCCATCGACTCGCTCTCAACGATCGCGCAACCGGATGGGTCGACGTTAGTCGCAATGCAAATTGCGCTCAGCGCCGACAAACTCAAAAGCGCGTTTCCAGCGTTCGCAAAATTCGTGGAAAAGTATGTTGAGCCCGCGCGGTATCGCTATCGGCTCAGTGATCGCGGCGGCAGCGATTGGTTTGATGTGCAACAAGCCGATCGGAAGCTCACCATCAAGTTTCGTTCGCGGAACGGAGAACTTCAACCGCTCGCTGGCCTTGCGCGGCACATGCCAGACACGTTGACGCTCAACGTTGACGCGCTCGAAAAAATTTCATTCTTCACCGTTGGCGTGACCGGCTTGCAGGGCGAATTTGTGCACGTGCATACGCCAACGGAACGCTCCTGGGCGATGCGATTTGCGAAGGAGCCCAGTTGGCATTTGCCGCTGGTCGCTGAGCGATTGTTGCGGTCACCGTTACGTCGACCGTTTGAAGGGCGAGGCATTGACTTTCGCTTTGGCTTTCGGACCGGCGCCGAGGGACAAACCCTCCTCGCGCGCACATTCACGGTCACCGTTCGTGAAAGTGCGATCATGCGATTTTTGGGAAATCTCGGGTTTACGGCGATGACCGACTACGCGGCAACAGACGTCGAGGAGAGTCGATTTGTCGCCGAGGCATTTGCGGCGATGCGCGCGGATCTTCGGGCGCAGTGACGCTCAAACGGCTGACAGCGAAACACGCGGATACGAATTGAAAACCGCGGCTCACACGCAAACGACAAAATAAAAATGCAGTGACGGGTGTCGTTGCATTCGTATTCGGCGATGTGCTTTTAAAAAATCAAATGGGCCAAAACGACAGAAGCCCCCGTGGATTAATCCTCGGGGGCCTCTTAAGAGGTGCCACGCGCGCCGTCATTGGAACTCTCCGTCCTACCGAACGGCGGCGGGCCTACATCTTACTACTGCACATCACGACCGAGGTTCCAACAAAGTCACAACCCGGTGCCTCACTGTCACACTCTCGCCCGTACTGGCGGTCCATCAGAGCGCACCACGCGCTTCAAACACTCCGAAAAGCACACTTGATGGAGCTGAGGGGGCTCGAACCCCTGACCTCTGCAATGCGAATGCAGCGCTCTCCCAGCTGAGCTACAGCCCCGAATGATCGATGCGCTTCCGGTAAAGCAAAAGAAAAGCCCCGCACCTGAAGCGCGGGGCCACGCAAGGAACGAAGGGAAGCTATCCCGCCAACCGGCCATGTCAAGGCAATACTCCTTTACTAAGCGCTCCTTCACACCCCGTTGTGACAGAGCTTACACATGGGCACGCCTCTTGCGCGTCACGGTCTCGCGAACCAGCTACCGTGAGCGGCGGAAGAGGACTAAATCCCTCTGTAACGTGCAAATGTCGTTGGCTCGCTACGCTTTTCCCAATCCGATCATTCTGTCGCGGTGAATCGACGTTCACTGACGCACAGTAACCACACTTCCCGGCCTGCTTCTCGTGTTCAATCGCCAACTCTCAGTTTACGCTTTCGCCGCGCTATTCGCGGCGACGGCGCTGCCTGCGCAGAGTTTGCTCACGGCCACTGTCAGCGGCATGACGCAAGTCACCGACTTCAGCGCATCGTGCAGGAACGGAAATGGAAATGGTTATTACTGCTTTGGTACCGGACCACGTGACGTTGGGAAAGATGGATTTGTTGTGCAGTACTCGGCCACCAACGCACAATCGCTTATCGGTTTCGATTCGTACCAACTTGGCGATAACGGTAGGTGGCAAGGCATCTATTACGGTGCGACAAACACAGAAAACTCTGTTGTTCGCTTTACTTTCGCGACCGCCGTGTCCAGCGTGGGTGCAATCATCAATTACGCGCCAACCAGCAGCGGCACACCCAACTACGGCACACCGATTATTCGGGCCTTTGACGCATCAAACAATGTGATCGCGACGTTTGGCCTCATTGGTCCGGCCTCCATCACGACGACGGGACTGAACGGCGGTGAATTTCGCGGTATCTCCTCGTCCAGCGCCAACATTA
>JANYFO010000282.1 GCA_025362635.1 Gemmatimonadaceae bacterium
CGAGGGTGCCTTGTTGGGCAAGCGCCGTTGCGTGACCAACCTGTCGAGGCGAACCACCAAGCATTTCTGTTGCTGCACCGGCGGCCATGCCAGCCGCAGCGCCCGTCTCCGCTTGACAACCACCTTCGGCCCCGGATAAGGACGCGCGTTCCGCAACCACCGCCCCGATAAGGCCGGCCGTAGCAAGTGCCGAAATTACTGCGTCATCATCAAGACCCCGCGCCGCCGCGAGGCCGGTGAGCACGGCCGGTAAGACTCCCGCACCACCGGCTGTTGGTGCCGCGACAATTACCCCCATCGCGGCGTTTACTTCTTGTACGGCCAGTGCTCGTGCGAGCACGTCGTGAAACGGTGTGCCCGCGAGCGGACCAGCGGGGCCGGTCCGCATCTTCGCTGCATCACCGCCCACAAGTCTTGAAGCTGAATAGAGATCGCCAACCATTCCGCGTTCGATCGAGCTGCGCATAATCACGAGCGCACGTCCTAGCGCATCGCGAATTTCGCTGATAGGACGTCCTTGATCTTTCGCTTCAGCTTCGAGCGCGACTGTTGACAGCGGAACGCCACGGGCTTCTGCATCTCGGATGGCGTCAGCGAGACTGCGGTACATCAGGCACTCACTTTATCGAGACGAAACGCCCACTTCACCCACGAGAGCGCGCGAATCGCGTCTCGCAATGATTCGCCTGGCTGCTCATCGACTTCGATCACCATAAACGCATCACCGCCGCGCTCTTTCCGCGACAATTTCAGCGTGGCGATGTTGAGGTCGTTGTCGGCCAGCAGTCCGGCAATGCGCGCGATTGAACCTTTCACGTCACCGGCGACAAGCACCACTGTATGTAGATTGCCCGAAATATCGACAGGGTAACCGTCGATTTCGGTGACACGCACGCGACCAGCACCGAGTGATGCGCCGACCATTTGCGAATGCCGTTCGTCGCGCTCCAGCGTGATGCGCACGGTATTGGGATGCGCTTCGTCACCGAGCGACGTTTTCTCAAACGTGTATGCCAACCCGTCTTGCTCGGCGATATCGAGTGCGGTGCGCAGGCGTTCATCGTCGGGCCGGAAGCCCATAAGTCCTCCGACAATGGCCTTGTCGGTCCCGTGTCCTTCGCCCGTACGAGCGAACGAACCGTGCAGTTCAATCGTGGCCTTTTGTGGCGTGCCGCCGACGAGGCAGCGCGCAAGCAAGCCGAGTCGACAGGCACCGGCCGTGTGACTGGAGCTTGGTCCAACCATGATCGGGCCGATAATGTCGAGCAGAGAGACCATGGAAAGAATCTACCGGTGTGCCGCGGTTAGTGTTTTTGCAACAACGGCGCGAGGTACTGGCCTGTGTAACTCTGCGGCACCTGCGCTACCTGTTCAGGCGTACCCGCCGCGACAATAGTGCCACCGCGAATTCCGCCGTCAGGACCAAGATCGACAATCCAGTCTGCTGTCTTTATGACATCAAGATTGTGTTCGATGACCAACACCGTGTTGCCGCGGTCGACAAGTTTGTGCAACACTTCGAGGAGCACGCGCACATCTTCGAAATGCAATCCGGTGGTGGGCTCATCAAGGATGTACAGTGTGCGCCCGGTGTCGCGCTTGGACAGCTCAGTCGCCAGCTTGACACGCTGTGCTTCGCCGCCGGACAACGTCGTCGCGCTTTGTCCAAGATGGATATAGCCCAAACCCACATCACGCAGTGTTTCAAGTTTGATCGAGATGCGCGGCTGATTTTCAAATACAGTACACCCTTCTTCGACCGTGAGGTCGAGCACGTCGGCGATGCTCATGCCACGAAAACGCACTTCCATCGTTTCGCGATTGAAGCGCTTGCCCTTGCATACGTCGCACGACACAAACACATCGGGGAGAAAGTGCATCTCAATTTTCACGAGACCATCACCCTGACATGCTTCGCAACGACCGCCCTTCACATTAAATGAAAATCGTCCTGGTCCGTATCCACGAATTTTTGATTCAGGAAGTTCGGCGAACAGTTCGCGCACGGGTGTAAACACGCCGGTATACGTGGCAGGATTTGAGCGTGGAGTACGACCAATCGGGCTTTGATCGATGTCGATAATCTTGTCGAGATGTTCAAGGCCAGTGATGCGATCGTGAAGGCCCGGAAGCACCCGCGCGCGGAAGAAATATCGCGACAAGTGACGCTGTAAAATGTCGGTGACGAGCGTTGACTTGCCGGAGCCGGAAACGCCGGTAACCGCGACAAAAAGCCCTAACGGAAATTCTGCCGTGACGTCGCGCAAGTTATGCTCTCGGGCGCCCTGCACTCTCAGTATACGCGCTGGGTCCATTGGGCGTCGCTTCTCGGGCAACGGGATGCTGCGTGTGCCCCGCAGATACTGCCCAGTGATCGACGCGGGTGTGTTAATGACTTCGTCAACCGTGCCCTGCGCAATCACTTCTCCGCCGTGCTTACCAGCGCCTGGCCCGAGGTCGATCAAGTAGTCAGCGTCACGGATGGTTTCCTCATCGTGTTCGACCACAATGACCGTGTTGCCGAGATCGCGCAGCTGTTTCAGCGTATTCAGTAGGCGACCGTTGTCACGCTGATGCAAGCCGATGCTCGGCTCATCAAGGATGTACAACACGCCGACTAACCGCGAACCGATTTGCGTCGCCAATCGAATACGCTGCGCTTCCCCACCGGAGAGTGATTCGGCGCTGCGATTCAGTGTGAGATAGTCGAGCCCGACGTCATCAAGAAATTTGAGCCGCTCGCGTACCTCTTTCAAAATTGGTCCGGCGACGCCGGCGTCGAGTCCAGGGTGATTGGCCGAACGTACAGGGACGCTTGCAAAGAACGCCATCGAATCGATCACACTTAACTCTACGACTTCACCGATATTGCGACCGTGCAACGTGACGGCCAATGATTCAGGACGCAGGCGTCGTCCATGGCATGACGGGCACGCCGCCGCGACCATATATGCTTCAAGGTCGATGCGCACGGAATCGGAACTGGTTTCGTCATAGCGACGCTGCACGTGTGCAACGATGCCTTCCCATGTGCTTTCGGCGCTGGCCTTTTTCGCTGCGGTTTTGGCCATCGAGCCGCGGGCCGACTTTTTCACGGCCTTGCGTACGCGTGGCGTGGTGCCAGCAACACCGTGGACTAATTCTTTGCGTACCGCGGCAGCGATTTTCCCCCACGGTGCGTTCAAATCGAACGCGAGTTGTTTGGCGAGCCCTGGCAAAATGACTTTGCGCAAGTAGCCGTCGGGTTCCCCCCACGGCAGCACGACGCCTTCAAGAATTGACAGGCTATCGTCGCCGAGGACGAGTTCTTCGCTCACCGTGCGCGTTGTGCCGAGGCCACTGCACGTTTCGCACGCACCGAATGGCGAGTTGAACGAAAAATGACGTGGTTCCAGCTCAGGCATGGAGATGCCGCATGTCGGACAGCCGTATCGTTCGGAAAACATTTCGGTGGTTGGTTCTTCACCATCGTACCGAACTACTTCCGCGAGTCCATCCGCCAGTCGCAACGCGGTTTCGAGCGAGTCGGTAATGCGCCCACGATCATCGGCGCGCACGACGAGTCGATCCACGACAACCGAGATTGAGTGGTTGGTGCGTCGATTCAGCTTTGGCGGATCGGCCAGTTCGATCAGTTCGTCATCCACAACGGCGCGGACAAATCCTTGCTTCCGAGCGTTTTCGAAAAGTTCGCGAAATTCTCCCTTCCGTTCTTGTACAAGCGGCGAGCGAATTTCAACACGCGTGCCATCAGGCCATGCGAGGACAAGCTCCGCAATTTGCGCGGGACTTTGTCGCTGCACGGCGCGTCCGCAATTGGGGCAATGCGGAGTGCCCGTGCGCGCATAGAGCAGGCGGAGATAGTCGTAAATCTCCGTGACAGTGCCGACCGTCGAACGCGGATTGTGGCCCGCCGACTTTTGTTCGATCGATATGGCTGGCGACAAACCTTCGATTGCATCAACGTCGGGCTTTTCCATCAGCCCTAGAAATTGCCGTGCGTAGGCTGACAGTGATTCGACGTAGCGACGCTGCCCTTCGGCGTAAATGGTATCGAACGCCAGCGACGACTTGCCCGAACCCGACAATCCCGTCACGACGGTGAGCTTGTCGCGCGGAATGGTGACGCTGATGTTGCGCAGATTGTGCTCGCGCGCACCGCGCACAATGAGCGCGTCGGATGGTTTTGGCTTTTGCTCCAGATCAGACATAGACATGCAAGCTGTGAGACGCCAGGGATGGAGACAACCCCGGATGGCACGATCTGTCCCTATCCCGGCCTGCGTTCTGCGCATCCGTGACGGTCCGATGCACCGTTAGTCGTCCACGAAGGTTAGTGAGCACGTCAAGCGGCTCGCGTGCGCCCGCGAGGCGCGTCTGTCCTCCGCGGTTGCCTATGATCGAGATTTCGTCGCTGCCAAAGCGCTGAGCAACGTTCTTAGTGGTGCGTTCGTTCCACCATCTTGTGCCCCCGGGTCACAGCTTTTTGGATTTCTTCAACCGAATGGAGCCGACAAGTCAGCAACGATGCGCATGATTGCGGGCATTTCCCAACCAACTCCAGATTCGGCGCAGATTGCGGGTCGCGATTTGCGCAGGGCCCCATGAACGCGAAGCGAGCGCTGGGATTTCTTCCGGATTGGCCGTTCACCTGTGCTTGATGCCTGAGCGAGTGGCACCGTGGTGTGCGGCGACGGTGGGCGACTTACTCGCGCCACAGCATCAGCTGGAGCGACATCGACTGCGTCAGTACGAACGGGGCGACGTACAACGCACGATCATAATTGCATAAGTCGGCAGCGCATTTTGGTTCACGATTTTCGTGTTCGCGGGAAAATTATTGTCGAAGATGCTGTTGTCGTTCGGCTCAATTTTTCTCGTGTTCAATTTTATTACGCCTCTCTCAAATTTTTCCCCTCGCGGGCTTTCGATCACTTTACGGCGACACCCGTTTGCTCACGGGCATTGTATCTAGCACGATTGGTCGAAGCAGTTTTGCATTCACGTTGGATGATGGGGTGGCCGCTTGTACCAATCGTGGCGGCGTACGGCGTTGCGTATCACGCGAGCGTGCTGTTCATGCCGTTTTTGCGTTGTGTGATTGTGCCATTTTTAGCCATACCAGCGGCGGCAAGGTCGGCGATCACATTGCTCCTTGTAAATATGTTTGCTGCTCGACTTGCGCGAGACCGGCTGCGCGTGATGACGGCATTGTCAATTGCGGGACTGCGCTTGCTGCGTCGCGCGGCCCGTCCGGAACGATTTGTCGCGTCGCTCGACATATCCGTGGGTGGTCAGCGGGCTGCGGATGATGGCACGGCGACAATTAGAGTCATCGCATGGGCGTGGATGCCGTTTACGATTGAACGCTACGCAGCAACCAGCTCATCGCCGCACGCCGAACAATAGTGCGAGCTGGCGAGGTCCATGCGCTCGCCGCACTGCGCACACAGTGCTGGTAGATAACGACCGCAGTTCGAGCAATAGGTTGCATCGGGTTCACTTCGCGGTCCGCAGTCGACGCACAATTTCTGATTCGCACGCGCGCGACCAATTGCCGCTTCAATAGGATCGTGCAGAGCATTCGTCGCGCTGCCACCTACCGGCCCCGCGGATACGCGCAACTCTGCCAAGGCGGCCTTCGTATACCGCGCCTTCAATTCGAGATAGTCGCTGTCGGACAATTTTCCCGTTTCGCGATCAAACTCGATCTCGCGTAGGGCGGCCACGGCACTATCGGACGCTTCGATTGGTGTGTCGCCGTCCACACGCGATTTTGTCGGCGGCCGAATGAACTTGTCGGACCCATCGTTTACAAGCGGCGAGAGCACGAGAGTGAGGACGCCAAGTGCGAGCACGGTGCCCACCGCGAGCGGTATCGCACCGATGGGAATGGCAATCGCCATTAGCGGTTGCCGTCGCGCAATGCGGCCTCTAGGCGCGCGATTTCTTCGGGCGTCGCGTCCAAAGTGGAGATTGTTTCTACGTT
The DNA here is from genome assembly GCA_025362635.1 of Gemmatimonadaceae bacterium. Taxonomy (GTDB): domain Bacteria; phylum Gemmatimonadota; class Gemmatimonadetes; order Gemmatimonadales; family Gemmatimonadaceae; genus Gemmatimonas. The sequence continues at coordinate 5,990 of JANYFO010000282.1, forward strand.
TGGAGCGCGCGCAACAGTGGCTGCTCGCGCTACGGCGGCGATATCGGCATTGCGGCGCCACGAGCGTAGCAGCGCACCGATGGCCACTGCGCCGATACCCATCGCAGCAAATGGCGCAAACCACGCAAGCAGGTTGAAGCCCTGCTTGCGTGGCGTCATCAGAATGAAGTCGCCATAGGTCTGTATCATCGCCGCCATGATTTCGTCACCACTGTACCCGCCGTCCACGAGCGCCTGTACATCCTTGTGCACGGCTGGTGAAATACCACAATTGAAGTCGGTGGTGCGGCACGTGTAGACGTCGAGTGTGCAGGGACACGGACACGAAAGTTCACGTTCGAATGCTTCGAGTTGCTTTGCGTCCAACTGCTTGATGGGATTTGCCTTGGGCGCGCGACGCACAGGCTTGTACGAATCGGACGTCATCTCGACGTTGCTCGCGGAAGACTGCGTGTTTTGCGGCGCTTGATCCAAGGATGCGTCAACCGTGGTCTGCGCGAGGATGCGGCGGACAAACACCGTGTTGGCAGCCGTCGCCATCATAACGATCGCCGCGCCGCGACCCATCAACGCAACGAAGTTGCGCCGCTGCATCGCATCCTCCGTCACTACCGCGGGCTCGATGCTCACGCGCCCGCTCCGACCAACTCCAATTCGGTCGACGACGGCAACACCGCGACGTACCCGCTTTCACGCTCGCGCCTTGCCTGCGGCCACATCACAATGAGTCCGCCAAACGCCATCATGATGCCACCAAACCACACCCACCAAACGAGCGGATTGAAGTTGATGTGCACCGCCGCCGTTTCGTTATCGATCGCACCAGTGAACACCATATATACGTCTTGCGCTGGTGATTCGAGCAGACCGACTTCGGTGGAGGCCTCAAATGATTTCTCACCCCGACTATCGACATATTGACGCTTCTCGCTCGACAACAAGCCCATGCGCTTGCCATCACGCGTGACGTTGAAGGTGACGGCTAGGACGCTGCGATTGAGCTGTTCAAACCGTGAAATGCCTTGGCTAGTAAACGCCCATTGATGTCCGTAAGAATCCGTCGCCTTGATGGTTTCTCCCGTTTTGACGGTGGCCGCCAAATCCTTTTTAAACATCAGACCGGCAAAGGCACAGAAAATGACAACAACGCCAAAGTGCACGATGTACCCGCCGTAGCGACGGCGATTCCGCGCAATGAGCCGTATGAAGGCAATAAACAATCCTTCGCTGTACATGCGGTGCCGCGCACCGACGCCTTTGATGAATTCCTGACCGATGGTCCCAAAGACAAATCCCGCCAGCGTATACGAGACGAGCGCGTAAAAATTGCGCATGCCCAACGACAGGAGCACCGCCAGCACGACCAGCCCGGAAGTGACCGGCCACGTGAATTGTCGGCGCAAATTAGACATGGACGCACGACGCCACGCGATGAGCGGACCGATTCCAGTGAGCGCTAGCAATAAGAGACCGAGCGGACCGTTGACGGCGTTAAAAAACGGCGGACCAACGGTAATCTTTTCTCCCTTTACCGCTTCGGAAAGTATCGGGAAGAGCGTGCCCCAAAGGGTCGCAAAGCAAATGCCGACGAGCGCGAGATTGTTGTAAAACGCCGCTTCACGACTGACCATACTCTCCAACTCCGCGTTCGCTTGCAAATCTTTTAAGCGCGTCGAGACGAGATAGGCTGTGAGCGATGTGGCCACAATCAAGAAACCTAAAAACCAGTTGCCAACCGGCGACTGCGCAAACGCGTGCACGCTTTCAATGATGCCGCTGCGCGTGATAAACGTGCCCAAAATGGACAACAGGAATGTGGTCACTACCAGTGTGACGTTCCACTTGCGCAGCATGCCGCGCTTTTCCTGAATCATGATGGAGTGCAAAAACGCTGTACCGGTTAACCACGGTAGAAACGACGAGTTCTCAACGGCGTCCCATGCCCAGTAGCCAGCCCATCCAAGTTCGACGTACGCCCACCACATGCCCAGGACGATACCGATAGTCAGAAAAAACCACGACAGCAGTGCCCAACGGCGTACCGCGCTTAACCACTCAGCGTCGAGTTTTCGCGAAATGAGCGCCCCGATTGCAAACGCGAACGGGACGGCGGTGGCGACGAGTCCGAGGTACAGCATTGGCGGATGGATGGCCATGCCCGGATTTTGCAGCTGCGGATTCATGCCGCGTCCATCGGGCGGAATCCAGTCGAGTCGTTCGTACGGGTTGGCACCAAAGCACATCGTCATCAAAAAGAAAAGCGAGATGACGCCGAGCGTGCCGGTGACCCACGGCATCATTTGGCGATTCGTACGACGATTGGTCACCACAGCAATTGCTGCGTATGTCGTGAGAATGAGCGACCAAAACAGCATGGAGCCGGACTGACCCGCCCAGAAAGCCGTAAACGTATAGATCTTGGGCAAATTTGAACTGGTGTGCGACGCGACGAATTTTATGGAGTAATCGTGCGAAAACAGCGCAGTCCAAATACCGATTGATGCGAGGACAGTAAAAGCCCACGTCGCATACAACGCACGCTCACCACTTTTTACTAAATCCTGCCGGCCTTGCAGACCGCCAGCGAACGACACGGTTGTGGTCCAAGCTGCCATTAACAACGCAACCCAGAGCGATAGCTCACCTACAAGAATCATGGGACCTCGCGCCTAAGCGCGCGGAGTTGCAGCGCCCTGATAGCCGGGCGTCTCGCGGTATTTGTCGGGAGCGTTCTCGTAACGCGATGCACATTTGGCCAACAACGTGGTCGCTTGAAACGTGCCGTGGGAGTCAAGGCGACCTTCGACCACCACATCGACACCATCCGTGAACGTGTCAGGCGCGATCCCCTTGTAGTGCACCATGTACTCGCGTGAACCATCGGTCATCTTGAAATCAAGCGAACGGCCGGATGGGTCGCGCACGATGGTGCCACTTACAACGCGCGCTCCAACTTTTACCCCAGTATTCACGAAGCGCGGATTTGACGCAACTTTCGCAAACAACTCCGTGGGCGTGAGATAATACTGCGCCGTCTCGTTGATCGAGCTGGCCATGAGATAACTGGCGGTGCCGAGCACCAATGCACCGCCAACAAGAAACTTTGTCCTGGCTTTCATGGGATTCCGTCTTGCGGTCACGAGTTTCACGCTGCGTGCTTACGACGAATGATACCCCACGTCGGGCGATTCGTCATCCGTGGCTTCGCGCGCCCAGAATAGCGCGGCGCGGACGGCTCTTCGCCAACCCCTGTGAGCGTCGCGCGCTGCGTCGCTACCTACTGCGGGGACGAACCGCGTGAACTGTCGTGCGGACAGAAACGCGGTTGCATCGGGCCACATCCCGACGGCAATTCCCGCTAATCCGGCGGCGCCAAGCGCGGTGGTTTCAACGATGTCCGGGCGTTCCACCGGCACACCGAGGACGTCGGCTTGAAATTGCATGAGCCAATCATTGCTAGACGCGCCACCATCAACGCGCAGCACCGTAAAATCGACGTCGGCATTGGCACGCATGTCACTTAACACATCACACGTAGCAAACGCCATCGCTTCGAGCGCTGCGCGGGCAAGGTGAGCGCGAGTGGTTCCGCGCGTCAATCCAACAATGGTGCCCCGCGCGTTGGGCTCCCAGTCTGGTGCACCGAGTCCGACAAGCGCGGGCACAAAGTAGACGCCGTCATTGCCAGAAAGACCGCGCGCGAGCGCTTCGCTGTCGGCCGCGTGCGCGAGCAGGCCAAGACCATCACGCAGCCACTGTAGTGCAGCGCCGGCAATAAAAATGGATGCTTCAAGTGCGAAGACCGGAAGTCCTGTGGCGTCGCACGCGATCGTGGTGAGGAGGCCAGGACGTGCAACTGGGCGACACGTGCCAGAGTTCAGCAAGAGAAACGCGCCCGTGCCATAGGTGTTCTTACCGCTGCCCGCGAACCAACCGCCTTGTCCAAATAGTGCGGCTTGTTGATCGCCCGCGACGCCACGAATCGGCAGCGCGATTCCAAGATGTTCAACGCGTGTAACGCCAAAATCCCCGCTCGATGTTCGGACATCGGGCAAGAGTGCACGTGGCACGTTAAAGAGCGTCAGCAGCTCGTCGTTCCATGCCCGCTCATTGATGTCATACAGCATGGTACGCGACGCGTTCGTGTGATCGGTGGCGTGTACGTCTCGTCCCGTCAGATTCCAAATGAGCCACGTATCGATCGTGCCCGCGAGGAGCTCTCCGCGCGCCATGCGTTCGGCGATACCGCCTTGCGCAAGCAGCCACTCTAACTTCGTTGCGCTAAAGTACGGATCGGTCACCAGTCCAGTGCGGCGCGCAATCATCGCGGCGTGCGGCGCGAGCGTCGCGCAACGATCGGCGGTGCGCCGATCCTGCCAGACAATGGCTCGATGGACGGCTTGCCCCGTGATGCGATCCCAGAGCACGATAGTTTCGCGTTGATTGGTGATGCCGATCGCCACAGGTACTGCCTGCTCGCGTCGCCACGCATCTGCCAGCGCGTCGCGCGCTGCGTCCAACGTGCGGTCCAGGATTTCGTGCGCGTCGTGCTCGACCCAACTTGGCTGCGGATAAAATTGCGTAATTTCACGATAGCCGCGTCCCACTACGTGGCCGTCAGCAGCGACAACAAGACAGGTTGAGCCGGTCGTGCCTTGATCAATGGCGAGGATGCACGTCATGCTACGCGGTACTCGTGAGAAATGGCGGCGCAACAAACCCGCGATCTGTGAGATACCCCGTGACGAGTGTGTGCGGCGTGATATCAAACGCCGGATTCCACACGCTTACGCCACGCGGTAGTTCGCCAAGTTCGCTATCCTCGCGAAACTCGATGTCGATTGCCGCACCGTTTGCCGTGTGTGCATCGATCGTACTCCACGGAGCCGCCACATAGAATGGGATATTGTTCGCACGCGCAGCGAGGGCAACGCCATACGTGCCAATTTTATTCGCGACATCACCGTTAGCCGCAATGCGGTCCGCACCGACAAGCACCAAATCAATCGCCCCCGATCGCAGCAACGACGCTGCGGCTCCGTCGGGGAGCACCGTCACAGCAATACCGACACGGCGCAGCTCCCATGCGGTGAGACGAGCACCTTGCCGTAACGGTCTCGTTTCGTCAGCGTAGACATGTACACGTCGCCCTGCTGTGTGCGCTGTATATATGGGTGCAAGCGCCGTTCCAATCCCTGCGGTCGCGAGTGCACCGGCATTGCAATGCGTGAGCACGCGCACCCCATCCGTTATCAACACAAGCCCGCACACGCCAATTGCATTACACATCGCGATATCCTGCGAGAGGATCGCGTCCGCCTCAGCATGTATCGCCTGTTGCAGCGTTGCGTCGGTAGCCCGTTCGGCACAGGCGCACATGCGGCCAACCGCCCAGG
>JANYFO010000343.1 GCA_025362635.1 Gemmatimonadaceae bacterium
ACACCATCCATCATCGGCATCGACAGATCCATGATGACGACATCCGGATCGAGCGCGAGCACGAGGTCGACCGCTTCGCGACCGGTGCTCGCTTCGCCGATGACCGCGATATCCTTCGCCGTGCCGAGCACCGCTTTTAAACCGGCGCGCACCACCGCGTGATCATCGGCGAGGATTACCCGAATCACGGGCGTATCAGGCATTCGGTTTCTGCACGATGAGTGCGGTGACCATCCCAAACATGCCATGCTCCGTTTCTGCGTGCGGAAGAATGTGGCAATGAAACGCCCAGGTGCCGGGATTCGTGCAGTTGATGATAACGTCCCACCGTTCGCCCGGTGCGATGTTGAGTGTATCACACTTCCACGGTGCAGGCTGCGGCCATCCGTCTTTGTCAATCACCGTCATGTGCATGCCATGCACATGCATCGGATGAATCATCATCCCTTCGTTCATAAAACGAATGCGAACTTTCTGACCGAGCTTCGCCACAATAGGTTCGGTGGCCGGAAAACTCTTGCCGTTGAGCGTGTAGCCATGCGAGCCATCGTTCAACACCATCACATAGTCGATGTCGGACTTTTCGATCGCACGCGGCTGTTTCGGTTCGACGATAAATGCGCCGAGGAGTCCTAAGCCTACCTGTTTTGCGGCGTTTAGGTGTGAGTGATACATGTGTGACCCCGAATTGGGCACAACAAACTCGTACGTGTACGTTGCGCCGGGCTTAATCGGTGGTTGTGTGATAAATGGCACGCCGTCTTGATCGATGGGCACTTCCAACCCGTGAAAGTGAATTACCGTCGACTCCGGCAGTTCGTTCTTCAACACCACTCGCACACGATCTCCTTCGCGCACGCGAATTTGCGGACCTGGCACTTGTCCGTTGTACGCCCAGGCCGTGACGCGTCGACCCGGCTCTACTTCCCACTGCACCTCACTCGCCGTGAGCTCATACACTTTCACGCCGTTGTCGAGGCGCGGCTGCATGAGCTGATTGCCCTTGCCTTCTGTTTTCGCCGGAAAGGCTTTAATTCCTTTTTCATGCATCGCATCCATTACGTCGGCGGCGGCGATGTGATCAGCGAGTGTGAGTGGCTTGACGGGCACGGATGTCGCGGCTGACGCAGCGCTTGCGGTGGGCTTTGCACAAGCGTTGAGTGTGCTCGCTGCCACGGCGGTGAAGGCCGAGGCACGCAAAAAGTCGCGGCGATTGCCAGAGCGAAGGAGCGTATCGGTTGGAGAAGCGCTATCGGACATAGTTGGTCGTGATCCGGTGAGAGTCGTAACGCCATCGTGAAGCAGAAATGACTTGCACCACGGAATTTATGACTCGTTATTTGCCGGATCAGTCAGGCAGATTGCGGAATGTATGTGAGGGAAACCCTGAGCAATTCGTGCACGAACGTCACATTTTCGCGCGAGCGGTTTGATATTGCGCCATGCCTCCCCAATTCGAATCCGTACCGCTCTCCGACGCCATGCTTGCCGGAATGGTGGCGATCTCAGCCGACGCAATCATCGCCGTCAATAGCGCCCAACGTATCGTGTTTTACAACGCGGGTGCCGAACAAGTCTTCGGCTACACGATTGCGGAAGCCCTTGGTCGGCCTCTCGCCGATTTGCTGCCCACGCGATTTCGCGCCATGCATGCGGCACATGTCGAACATTTTGGTGCGGCGCACGAACCGGCGCGTCGCATGGGCGAGCGACAAAAGATTTCGGGGCTGCGTAGAAATGGCGAAGAATTTCCGGCTGAAGCGTCGATTGCTCGCGTTGCGGTGGATGACCGCGTGATCTACACCGTCGTGCTGCGCGATATTTCGGTGCGACAGCGTATCGAGCAGGATTTGCGCAACGCGATCGAGTCACGTGATCAGATGTCGAGTATCGTCTCCCACGATTTACGAAATCCGGTGCAGGCGGTCAAGATGTTGTCGAGCGCGATTCTGCAGCACACGGGCGATGATCGTGTTTCATCCGTCGTGGCCGAGCAAGTCGCAGTAATACGGCGCGCGGCGGAGCAAATCGATGCGCTCATTGAAGATTTAGCGGACGTGACACGCATTGAAGCCGGACAATTGCGTGTACGCGTGGCGCCGACTGACCCGATTGCGCTTGTCGAGCTTGCGTGCGAAACACTTTATCCGCTCGCGGCGGCTAAACAGCAGGATCTACGCGTCGACTTTGCAGA
>JANYFO010000358.1 GCA_025362635.1 Gemmatimonadaceae bacterium
GCCGTGCAAGGCGGCTCGTTTGAGGGCTGGAGTCGCGATTGGCTCGCCCGCTATCACTCCCGATTGACCACGACATGACCGTTCCAATTCTCGCCAGCCTCGCCGCACTGCAGTTACCGGGCAATCAGATCACCTCCATGATCTTTATGTATGGAGCGATCTTCGCGATCTTCTACTTCGTCCTCATTCGTCCGCAGCAAACGCAACGCAAAAAGCGCGATGCCCTGCTCCTCACGCTTAAACGTGGCGATGAAATTGTGACCACCGGTGGTATCATCGGCGAGGTCGTCTTTATCGCACAGCAATCGAAAGACGGCGAAACGCTCACCTCGATGGCTGATCGCATCACCATCAAGTCGGGTGAATCCCGACTCGTGATCGAACGCGGTCGGATTGATCGCGTGCTTACTCCGCCAGTCGCCTCAGCCTGAGTCGTCCGTGTCTCTGCTCGACATTCACGTCCTCGGTTCGCCCATTCTGCGGCAGGAAACCGAGCGCATCTCCACGATCACACCGGAGTTGCGACGCCTCATTGATAGCATGTTTGAAACGATGCACGCAGCGAAAGGTGTTGGACTCGCGGCTCCGCAAATCGGTCGACGGGAACGCCTAGCGGTTGTCGAAGCGGACGACGTCCGATTAGTCGTTATCAATCCAGAAATCATCGTCCAGGAAGGCTCGGCGAAAGGCGAAGAAGGCTGCCTCTCCATCCCCGAGATTTACGCGGACGTGACACGGTTCGCACGTGTAACCGTGCGTGCGCAAGACATCGACGGCAATGTCTACGAAATTGAAGCGGCCAACCTCCTCGGACGTTGCTTGCAACACGAGATCGATCACTTGCACGGCAAGTTGTTCACGGATCGACTGAGTCTCCTAAAAAAACGTGCGGCGTTGCGCGAGTGGGACGAAGAGAAGCTCAATTATCCGAAGCTGGTGCGTGTGTTGCCGGTGGGCGATGTGCCCCCCGAGCGCGAATCCGAAAACCTCTAGTTCGCCGCACCAACGCAATGCGCATTCTTTTTTGGGGCACACCCGATTTCGCGGTGCCACCACTTCGCGCACTCCTGGGCGAAGGACATGACGTGATCGGTGTCGTCACGCAGCCGGATAAGCCACGCGGTCGGTCGCGCTCACAACTCGATCCATCGCCCGTCAAACAAGTAGCGCTTGAAGAAGGATTACCGGTGCTGCAACCGGAAAAGCCACGTGGCGAGGAGTTTCTTGACGCGATGCGCGCTTTAGAGCCCGAGCTGTCTGTCGTGGTCGCGTACGGTCAAATCCTGCCGCGCACTGTTATCGAGCTGCCGCGCTTGGGTACGATCAATATTCATGGATCCATTCTCCCGGCGTTGCGCGGTGCCGCTCCGATTCAAGCGGCCATTCTGCAAGGGATGGAAGCAACAGGGATTACGATCATGCAAATGGTGCCGAAGCTTGATGCGGGTCCAATGCTGCACGTGCTACGCACGCCAATTTCACTCGACGAAACGTACGGCGACCTCCATGATCGATTGTCCGAGTTGGGCGCACTCGGCATCGTCCAAGCGCTCGCACTTGTTGGCGCTGGTGTCTCACGTCCCATCACGCAGGATGATTCGCTGTCGACGTACGCACCAAAAATTGATCGCGAAATGGGCCGTCTAGATTTCACGGCGGACGCGCTGCACGTCGCACGAGTCGTACGCGCCTTCGATCCGCGTCCCGGCGCATTCGCCAATGTACGTGGCGCAGAGGTGAAGTGCTTTGGCGTCACATTACTTGGGGACGGGACCGACCAGTCACTCGACGAACCAACGCGCGCCGCACCACCGGGTACCGTCCGCGCGATCACGAGCAACGGGGTGCTCGTCCGCTGTGGTACGGGCGCGGTGCAGTTCTCCGTCGTTCAGCCCGCCGGAAAGCCTCGCATGACACCCGAGATGTGGGCGCGCGGCCGCGGGATCGCACCGGGCGATGAATTCGTTTCGACTATCTTTCGGCATGACGTCTAAGGGCTCTCGACCGTATCAAGGTCCGGCACACAAAGCATTCGCAAATCGCAGCAGTGCCGCCAACGGTGCGCGTACCAGTGCGCACGAAGGCGCCGCAGCGGGTGCGGGGGCCGGTGTCACGGCACCGCGATTTGCTGCAACAATGGTGCTGACCGATTTGCGTGCTGGCGTTCTGCTTGACGCTGCCTTTGAGCGACGCGTCGGACCGCTGGAAGCACGCGATCGTCGGTGGACGCAAGAACTATTGTGGGGCATGCTGCGTCGCCGCAGTTGGATTGATGCTGTGCTCGAAACGCGCGTGAAAGGTGGCATCGTGAAACTCGACGCAGACGTCACCGACTTGTTGCGCATCGGCACCTACCAACTTATCGCCATGGGCAGCGTGCCTGCGTACGCCGCAATTGCGCAAACAGTCGAACTAACGAAACGCCGACATGGAATTGGTGCGAGTAAGTTGATGAATGCTGTACTCCGCCGCGTTGACCGTGAGCGCGATGCGCTCGAACCCCTCGCTCCCACGGATGCCATCGATGCGCTCGCGCAACGGTACTCGAATCCAACATGGGTTGTCGCGCGATGGGTCGAGCGCTGGGGTATGGCCAACACGGAAGCACTGCTCACCGTGAACAACCTCGAAGCGCCGATAACAGTGCGTCCGTATGGCGTTTCGCATGATGCGCTCAACGCGACCTTGCAAGCCGCCGACGTCGCAACAGAAGACGTTCCGCTTTTGAAAGATTCGATTCGATTGCCGGCCGGCGTTGCACTCACCGAGCTTGGTGCGTTCAAGCAAGGGATCATGTTCGTCCAAGATCCAGCCGCCACGCTCGTCACGCAGTACGCCGCCATCGCGCCACAGGCAGTTGTAGCCGATTTGTGCGCGGCCCCCGGAGGCAAAGCACTCGAACTTTCACGCACGGCGTCGCTCGTGATCGCGGCCGACCGCAATAGTATTCGTGTCGATCGCATGCTCCTCTCCCTCGGGCGCGTCGATGCTGCAAACCTCGCTCCGCTCATCGCGGACGCGCGTTTCCCCGCGATCGCGCCGGTTGATGCGGTGCTCATCGACGTCCCGTGTACCGGCACCGGCACGTTTCGTCGACATCCGGATGCGCGGTGGCGATTACGCGTTTCCGATTTTGCCGTACTCGGTGATTTGCAGCGCTCTATTTTGCGCGCAGCGGCAAAGATTGTGAAACCGGGTGGATTGTTGATCTACAGTACGTGCTCGCTCGAGCTCGAAGAAAACGACGAACAAATCGAAGCGTTTCTCATCGCGCATCCGGAATTCACGCTGGAAGCACCACCCGTTGGAGCGGTGCCGAGTAGTGTGCTTGACGGTCCTCTGTTGCGTGTGTTGCCCCAGCAGCACGGCACCGATGGCGCCTTCGCCGCGCGCATGCGACGGGCAGCGTGATGACCACGCCGTCTGCACCGCGAAAGGGTAAAAAGCCCGCGTCGTTGCGCACGTGGCTCATACGCGCGGTGATCATCAGCATGGTTGGACTCGCCGCGGGCGCAACGAGCGGTGTCATAGCAGTGAAATTGCTCGAACCGGCGCATCCGGAGCGGCCGGACTCGCTGCAAGTCGCCCTCGACAGCATGGCAAAAGGCACCGTGCCAGTCGAGAAAGACAAGTTGAGCATTCGGCGGGATCTCGATAGTGCCGAAGCCGCGCAGCGCGAGCAGCGCATCGCGGACAGCCTGGCGATCATGCCGCCCACTGGCGAGTCAACCGTGCCCAATGTGGTGGGCATCGAAGAAGGCTCCGCCCGGGCGGTGATTACGGCGGCCGGATTCACAGTGGGCACAATTCAATTTCGGCCCTCGCGCGCCGCCGCGGGCACGGTACTCGGTACTGTCCCCGTAAACGGAGCCTATGCCCCGCGCGGCGCGGCGGTCGCGATGGTGCTGAGTGATGGACACGCGCCGCCAGACTCCCTTTCGTCAATCGAGCTGCATCAGCTATGACTGTCCGTATCGCACCATCTCTTTTAGCGGCAGACTTTCGACGCCTAGGCGAGGACATCGCCGTCTGTGAAGCTGGCGGTGCCGACTGGATTCACGTCGACGTCATGGATGGTCGCTTTGTGCCCAACTTGTCATTTGGGTCGAAAGTGATTGAAGCGGCGCGACGTTCTACCGCGCTCACGATCGACGTACACTTGATGGTGCTCGAGCCGGAACGCTACTTCGAAGAGTTTGTGAGGGCGGGTGCTGATGTGCTCACGATTCACGCCGAAGCTGCGCCGCATCTTGATCGGCAGCTCATGCACATCAAAGAGCTTGGCTGCAAAGCAGGCGTCGCCCTCAATCCGGCAACGCCGCTCGCCGTAATTGAGGAAGTCGCGCATTTACTTGACGTGCTGCTCATTATGACCGTCAATCCGGGATACGGCGGACAGAAATTCATTGAGTATTCCGTCGACAAAATCACGCGCGCGCGCTACTTGCTTGACCAGGCGGACAGCACCGCGATGCTTGAAGTGGACGGTGGCATTTCGCGCGACACCATCGTGCGTTGTTGGGAAGCGGGTGCGGACACCTTCGTGGCCGGCAACGCAATTTTTGCGGCCCAGCATCCTCAATCGGAAATTGGAGTGCTGCGCGGACTTTGCACGGAAGCCGCATGACCGCGAAGCAGCAATGGCTCGTGGTGCTCGGCATCGTGTTCGCGTTAGCGGCCGGTGCATTAGCTGCCACGCACTTCCTGAAGGACGAACTTACGTCGGTCAGCATTGGCTCTGATGCGCCGCAGTTCACTGCCGCGACGCTGGATGCACCGCCCAAAACCAAAACGCTTGTGGACTATCACGGCGACGTCGTGTTGCTCAACATTTGGGCAACGTGGTGCAAGCCATGTCGTACCGAAATGCCGAGTATTCAGGCGGTGCATGCGCAGTTAGTTGGCAAGGGGTTAAAGGTGGTGGCGATCAGCATCGACGATGCGGGCAAACAACAAACGATTCGCGATTTCGCCAAAGAATTCGGTTTGACCTTTGAAATCTTGCACGATTCTACTGGTGTGATTCAAAGCATTTACCGCACCACCGGCGTACCAGAAACGTTCATCATTGCGCGAGACGGTTCCATCCGCAAGAAAATTATCGGTCCCGAAGATTGGAACTCGGCTGGCAACAAGATTTTGTTTGAGCAACTTCTCGCTGAAGCGCGTCCGTGACATGGACCGTTGCGCTGCGCGCGATCTCGGCGTTGTGTCTTGCGCTAGCCTTGTGGCTCATCGCTAGTGCGGAAGAACCCTCGGCTCGTTGGGTACCCGTTCGGGTGATGCTCACGCTGGACAGCGCCGTCACATTAGCAGAACCGGTCGTACCGGTGCGCGCATTCGTCATTGGTCGTCGACGTGATTTGTTGCGTCTATTACAATCACCGCCGGTGTTGCAGCGCGCGGTTACCGACGAGGCACCAGATAGTGTGCGTATCGAATTGCGTGAGCAGGATCTCGATCTGCCCAGCGGCACTGACGCGCGCGTTCGTGATTTGCAGCCGCGAATGCTGACCGTGCGATTACACCGCGCACCCGCACGGATCGTTGGTCGGCCCGACGCGTGAGCGAACGCTGCGACAGCCCACGCTCGTGGCGCATTTTGGGCATCGAAACGTCGTGCGACGAAACATCGGCGGCTGTTGTCGAGGGTGACGCGGCGCATCCAGTGTTGCGATCGTTAGTGATTTTGTCACAGGATGTGCATCGCTTGTTTGGTGGTGTCGTGCCAGAAATTGCCAGTCGACAGCATCTCACAGGCATTGTGCCCGCAGTGCAAGCAGCGCTGGACGACGCGGGCGTGACCTTCCACGATCTCGACGCGATTGCTGTAACGCACGCACCAGGTCTCGTCGGCGCGCTTTTGGTGGGCACGAGCTACGCGAAAGCGTTGGGATTCGCGACGGGTATTCCCGTGGTGCCAGTACATCATCTTGAAGGGCATCTTTTTGCGACGCTACTGGAGCAACCCGAGGCAACACCACCGTTCACGGCGCTTCTCGTAAGTGGTGGTCATACGTTGTTACTCGACGTCCCCGCGTGGGGCACGTACCACTTACTCGGACAAACGCGCGATGACGCAGCGGGCGAAGCGTTTGACAAAGTGGCAAAGTTGCTTGGTTTGCCGTACCCCGGTGGGCGTCCGCTCGAAGAACTGGCGCGCACTAGCAACGCCGGCGCCTATCGTTTCGGGAAACCAATGGTACGCACCAATGCGAAGCCGGAAGACGATGACTACTTCGACTTGTCATTCAGCGGGTTGAAGACCGCGGTACTGCTGAAAGTGCGCGACGCAGAAGCGAGCGGTACCCTCGACGAGCATCGGGCGTCCATCGCGCATGCGTTTCAGGATGCGGTGATCGGTACGCTCACCGACAAGGTCGAACGCGCCGTCCGAATGTTTAACCGAAAACGCATTGTGCTAGGCGGCGGTGTGGCCTGCAACCTTGCGTTGCAAGAGCGCATGCAACAACGATTTGCTGCTCGCTCGGCGCGCGTCTTTGCACCATCACCGCGGCTCGCCACGGACAACGCCGCAATGATTGCAGCCGCTGGTCTTTTTCGATTTGCAGTCGGTGAGCGAGCCGCACCGTCGCTTACCGCACGGTCAACTCTGCCGTTGCCTGGTATGTTGCGTTACGCCGTGGCGACGGAACGTCCGCGCCTCAACCAATCCACTCTCGCCGACTCCGCATGAATCCCGCTGGGATCATTCACAGTCCGACCGTCTTTCCGATTTACGGCAAACTCGAAGTCACCGGATTTGGTCTCGCCGTGTTGGCCGCGTTTGTCATCGCGCAAATCGTCTGCCAACGCGAGTTTTGGCGGCGCGGGCAGGATGCAGAAGCCGCCGCCATGCCCGACATCGTACTCGCGGCATTGATCGGCACGCTCGTCGGCGCAAAAACGTATTACGTCATCCTCTCGGGCGATCCGTCGGCATTTTTTAGTCGCGGTGGCTTCGTCTTTTGGGGTGGATTTATTGGATCGGTGTTCTTGTGCTGGCTCACTATCCGATGGCGCAAACTGCAATTCCTAAAAGTTGCCGATGTCTGCGGCATCGCGATCGCAGCTGGCTATGCTGTCGGGCGAACTGGATGTTGGGCGGTTGGCGACGACTACGGGCGTCCCTGGAGCAGCCCGTTCGCCGTGCAATTTCCTCACGGCGCACCGCCTTCTACCGCGTTGGTGATGTCGCAGCAGTTTGGCGTGAAGCTGCCCGCCGATATGCCACCCGACACCGTGCTTTCCGTGCATCCAACGCAGTTGTACGAAACGCTCATGGGCTTCGTGATGTTTGCCGTACTGTGGCGGTTTCGGGCCCATCAGCAAAAATCCGGCTGGCTGTTTGGTATGTACTGCGTGTTGGCCGGCGTCGAACGATTTATCGTCGAGTTTTTTCGTGCTAAGGATGATCGACTGGCAAGCACTGGCGGACTATCGACGGCGCAGCTCATTGCCATCGCCATTTTCGCGATTGGCGTGGCCATTATGGCCTGGCGACGGGCACCGAGTAGCGGAAACAGCGTGATGAGTCCCGCAACGCGAGCCTCGTAAGGAAATTCTCGAGTCGAAGAGTCCTTTCCCGAGTGGATGTCTCCCTATTGCATCCGCCGAGTATGTATGTGTATACTCAATCATCGGGTTTGAGAAACATTCTCATCTATCGACATTTGCCTCCGGCACTCGTACTTCCCACTCTGCAGCAGAACGATCCGCGCACCGCACGTGCTACGTGCGCGCTTGCCGCGTGTCCAGCCGGAAGTAGGGCCACCGTCGTCGACATTGAGTGTTCGGCCGACGAAGCCTGCCGACTCCGGGCCCTTGGTCTCTGCGAGGGCACCAGCGTGAGCGTGATCGATGCCCGCCACGCGATGCTGCTTGAAGTACGCGGTACGCGGCTCGCGCTCGGCTCTGCCCTCACGGCCGGGATCACTGTTCGGCCAATCTCGGCGCGCGACTAACGCCGACCTCGGGGCGCTTCGTCGTCTCCGAACGAGCCTCATGCAGTGAGTTCGCTTCAAACACCCTCGCCTGTTGTGCCGTCGTCCGGTAGCAGCGCAGTGCGCGCACCTGCCGAAGCGTTGCGTGTCGCAATCATTGGCAACCCGAACACCGGTAAGACCACGCTCTTCAATGCGCTCACCGGATTGCGCCAGCGAGTGGGGAACTTTGCCGGCGTCACCGTTGAGCGCGTTGAAGGCGCCTTCAAAGGTCCGGATGGCCGAAAAATTGTAGTGCTTGACCTTCCAGGTAGCTATTCACTTTCAGCCGGCTCGCCCGACGAGCAAATCGCGCTAGAAGTGTTGTTGGGGCGCGATAAGGATCGCTGGCGGCCTGATGTTGTGCTCGTCGTCGTCGATGCCGTGCATCTCGAACGGAATTTATTTCTCGCCAGCCAAGTCATCGAGTTGGGTGTGCCGGTGGTGATCGCGCTCAATCAGTTCGATGTTGCCGAAGCGCAGGGCATTCGCATCGATGTACCCGAGCTGATACATGAGGTCGGCGTACCGATCGTGCCGACGGTCGCCAGTCGCGGCGAAGGTGTCGAACCGCTTAAGCGCGCACTTGTGTTGGCGGCAACATTGCCTGCGCCCGTGCGCCCGTTCGCGCTCCCGATCGAAGTCGACGTAGCACTTGAGCCCATTATTCGCTGTCTCGTGGCTGATGGATTTTCGCCGAGCGCGGCCGGAATGGAGTCGTTGCGGCTGTTGGGATTGCCGAGTACCGACTTGCATCTGGCACATGTTCATGGACTCGCGGCGGCAGTTGATGCGTCCTGTGCGGCACTGCGCGTCGCTGGGTATCAGGCCAATCGATTTGAGTCGGAAGTGCGGTATGCATGGATCTCGCTTGTCACGAGCCGTACCGTCACGCGTCGACACAACGCTGCGCGTTCGACGAGTGATCGCATCGATGCACTCGCGATGCATCGCGTGTTCGGACCGCTCATTTTTCTCACACTGATGGTCGTCGTTTTTCAATCGGTATTTTCGTGGGCAAAACCGGTGCAAGACGCAATCGCAGCCGGTATCGCAAGTCTCGGCGCGGTTGTTGGTGCGCTAATGCCAGTCGGCGATCTACGCAGCTTGATCGAAGACGGTGTGTTTGCAGGTGTGGGCTCCGTGCTTGTATTTCTGCCGCAAATTGCCATTCTCTTTGCGTTCATTGGATTGCTCGAGCATTCGGGCTACATGGCGCGCGCCGCGTACTTGATGGACCGCGTGATGCGCCGGGTTGGCTTGCACGGCAAAAGCTTCATTCCCATGCTCTCAGGGTACGCATGTGCGGTGCCCGGCATTATGGCGACGCGTACGATTGAAGACCCAAAAGATCGGCTTGCAACAATCATGGTTGTCCCGCTGATGAGTTGCTCGGCGCGACTGCCGGTGTACACGTTGCTCATTGGTGCGTTCGTACCACCAGTGGCCGTGTTTGCCGGCGTCACGTTGCAAGGTGTGACAATGCTCATCATGTATCTGTTGGGCACCGCTGCGGCGCTTGGCGTCGCGGCCATTTTCAAGCGTACGTTGTTGAAGGGACCTGTGCGGCCGATGATCTTGGAATTGCCACCGTACCGGATGCCCAGTCTGCGGTCGCTTCTCGTGTCGGTCGCGCAGCGCTGTCAGCTATTCTTGCGTCGCGCAGGCACCGTCATCTTGTCGCTTTCCATCGTATTGTGGGCACTCGCAACGTATCCGCGTACTGCACCGGACACATCGCTGTCACCCGCGCAACAGCAGGAAACGCAGTTAGCGCATTCGGTGCTGGGGCGCATCGGTCACGGTATCGAACCATTGGTGCGCCCATTGGGGTACGATTGGAAGATCGCTGTTTCCATCGCGGCAAGTTTCGCAGCGCGCGAAGTTTTTGTCTCCACAATGGGTACCATTTACGGCGTGGGCGACACGAGCGGTGGCGATAACGCGTTGCAAACGCGGCTGGTACAAGAACGCAACGCGGTCACGGGGAAGCTTGTGTACTCACCGCTCATCGCAATCGGATTGATGGTGTTTTACGTCTTCGCGCTGATGTGCATGAGCACCGTTGCCGTGACCGTGCGTGAAGCGGGCGGCGGACGTCTTGGGTGGAGTTGGGCGGCGTTGCAGTTTGGTTACATG
>JANYFO010000408.1 GCA_025362635.1 Gemmatimonadaceae bacterium
GGTCGTGAAGTCGCGCGGCGGAATTCTTAAGCTCCGCTTTGAGAGCACCGCAACAGAAACCTCCGTTCCCTCGTGGCAAACGCCAACGCCGGTAAGCGGAGTTGTCGCTGCGCGTCGACCGGTTACTGCAACGCCAGCACATTCGCACGCGTCTACGCCTGAGACGTAGCGCGAAGCAGAAACATGATGTGTAAATTCGCGGGTAAATAAACGCGAAGAAGCGCTTTTGCCACGACCGATATTGATTTCACTGATCGCACAAGTTTTCGTGCCTAAAAGCCGCCGGTAACTGAAGCGCCTGCCTACGCTGGCACCAAGCGCACCCGCTGTCCACGCACTAACCGCAGACGCGACGCAGCATGTCCATCACGTACCGCTATCTCTAACAATCCACTGGAACCCGTGAGCGCGACGAGCTCGCCGGACACGGCATCTGCGTAGGTGCGAACCACACGTACCGTTTGCGAACCCACCATGATATTGATTGCATCGCGCGCGAGCAGATTTGTAATTGCATTTCCAAAACTGTCGATGGTGAGCACTTCCCCTTCAACAACACCGTCCGCGTTGCGACGCGGTTGCGGCGTACGTCGACGTTCCGCTTCCGAGAACGGATCTCCGAGGGCGTCAAAGTCAACGCCCATCGCGAGTTGCGCCGCGACAGGCGCAAACACATCACGACCATGAAATGTCGGTGACGCTGTTGCATCGATCGGCAGCGTGATCACGCGCGCGTCAAGCGAGAACAACGCCGGGGACAGCACACCATTGTCTGGACCGACGAGATACCGCCCTTCACTCGCCACTGCGATTGCCGCACGTGATGATCCGACACCCGGATCCACAACCGCGAGATGGACGGTGCCAATCGGAAATCGTTTCCAAAATCGCGCCAATGTCAATCTCGCAAATTCAACGTCCTGTGCCGGCACATGATGCGACATATCAAGCAATGGAATACCGGGCGCAAGCGTTGTGCACACGCCCTTAATCTCGGCGACGTATCCGTCGGCTGTACCGAAATCGGTAAGGAGCGTGATCGCGGGTGCATACATGTGTCGTAACGTACAAGATGTCATTCAACGCCGTGAGGTCGCCTGCTCACGCTTCAGATCGCCGTTTTCTTCCACCGACCGCTCGCCCACAACAGTAACATCGCCACCCCGCGGGCCGCTGCGGTGAGCGCCAACGTCCACCACAATCCGCTCGTTCCCCATTGCGCCGCGCTCCATGCCGCGAGAGGAATGCGCAGCGCAGTGATCGCAGTCGACGCAAGCATCGGCGGCATTGTCCACCCCGCGCCACCCATCGCACTTTCCAAGACGACTTCAGCGCCAAGAAAAAGTTGCGAGAACGCGGCGATCCGCAAATAGTGCGCGGTCTCCGCAACCACGGTGGGATCCGTAGAAAAAATTCCTGCAAACCATGCGGGTGCGAGCGTTGTGATTGTCGCCATGGCCACGCCGAGAATACTTACCAGCGCCATCGCACTCCATCCAGCACGGCGCGCACGATCTATATCGCCGGCCCCAATGCTTTGTCCAACGATCGCCGCAACCGCTGCGCCAAATCCAACAGCGACGACATAGACAATGCTTTCAACTCGGAATCCGAGACCGAGCGCGGCGAGTGCAGGCGTGCCGAATTGTGTGGTGGTTCGTGTAAGCACAACGTAAATCGCGCTAAACGCCACGCCCGTTGCTGCAGCTGGTGCGCCAATACGTGCGATCGCGCCCAACACCTGCAGTCTCGGCCAAGCGAACACAATCATCTTGCGGCGCGCGAGGAGTACAATGCCCAACACAAATCCGAGGCCACGCGGCACGAGCGTCGCGAGCGCAGCTCCCGTCACCCCCATCGCGCGAATGGGTCCGATGCCAAGAATGAGCAATGGATCAAGCACTAGGCCGAGCACCGTTGTCATTGCGAGTACGTACAGTGGCGTTCGTGTATCACCGCTCGCGCGAAATGCGGCGTCGACGGCGAAGAACCCGAAGATGAGCGGCATGCCGAGTAGATAAGTACCGAGGTATTGCTTACCGATCGCGGTGACCGCGTTACTGGTGCCGAGCAGCACAAACAGTGTCGACAACAACACGGGTGTCAGCAGCGCGATGATGACGCCAAGCGTGACACCGAAAAAAACACCTTCGCCGACGGTGCGTGCGGCTTCGGTTGGTCTACGCTCACCATGCCGACGTGCAGCAATGGCATCGACACCAATGCTGACCAATTCACCGATCGAAATAACAAGCCAGATCCAAAATATGGATGATGTTGCCGCCGCAAGCGCTTCGGCGCCGAGATAGCGACCGATCCAAAAGGTATCGACCGTGTGAAACATGGTCATCAACAAATTTGCGATGACCGCTGGTATGCCAACGCGACGAATTGTACGCGCGAGCGGTTCGCCGACGAGCGCTCCACTTGGTGCGTTTCCCTCCGGTACTGGTCCGGAGGGAGCGTCTGGAAACGACAGGTAGTGCGTCAGGCGGGGTAGCGTTCCGCGATGCGCTCAAGGACGCGATCCGCGATGGACTCCAATGCGCGAGCGGCTTTTGATGTCG
>JANYFO010000417.1 GCA_025362635.1 Gemmatimonadaceae bacterium
AAAAGTGGCGCTTGTCTACGGCCAGATGACTGAGCCGCCAGGCGCCCGGCTTCGCGTCGGCCTGACTGGTCTTACGGTTGCCGAGTACTTCCGCGACGTGGAAAAGCAGGACACGATTATCGCCGAGTTGCACGATGACGGCTTGTGGCACGCCGTTTCCTGTGTGCGTGTCGACGACGAGTCCCACGAGTCGACCGCCCCCGCGTTGCGCCTGGGCAGTGGTCGGAGCAGTCAGACAGAGGAGCGCGAGCAGGCTACACGAAGATAGGGCAATCATGAGATTGGGACGTTACAGCAACGAATAGGTACTAGGGAATAGGGAGTAGGGAGTAGGGAGTAGGGAATAGGGACTACGGACTAGACTGACGAATTGGGAATTGGGAATTGGGGTTAGGGACTGTCGGTTAGGGTTTGACGGGCAAGCTCAACGATTTCCGCCCATCTCATCCCCTAACCCCTATCCCCTACCCCCCTATTCCCTAATCCCCAGCCCTTGAGTGACTACTGGCATAACTGAAATTGTTGATTGACATGGGATGAAACGTCTGCATACTGTGACCAAAGGTTTACAGCTGCTGCTTAGGCGAGCCCTGCAAGTCCCAACCGTCCGCACGGCACTGGTTCGAAAGTTCCCTCTTCACCGCACGAGGTCACGAATGGAAGGTGTCTTGATCCGAAGGTCATTCCGGATAGCGCTTGCGCTTGCCGCCGCCACGGTATGGGCGAGTACGGCGCAGGCGCAAACCGAGATCTTCGCCGGTAAGGTCACGTCGTCCGGGCAACCGCTTGGCGGCGCGAGCGTCGGCATCCCGGAGATTGGCGCGGGTACTATCACCACGCTCGATGGCAAGTACAGTTTTACGGTAGACGTTTCGAAGTACAGCGGCCGCTCCGTCAACCTCGTCGTGCGCTTTATTGGGTACAAGCCGAAGCGGTTGCCGGTCACGATTGCCCCCGGTCGCGTCGACAAAGACTACGATCTCGAGAAGGACATTCTGAATCTCGAACAGGTCGTCGTCACCGGCGTTTCTGATGCCACATCGCAAAAGAAAACGGCATTCGCTGTCAGCGTTGTTGATGCGAGCCAGATCAAGGAAGCTCCCTCGAGCTCACCGTTGGGCAGCTTGGCCGGCAAAGTCGCCGGCGCCTCTGTCGCTGTCACATCAGGTTCCCCGGGGTCCGAGCCAGCGATTCGGTTGCGGTCCGCAACGTCGCTCACCGGCAAGCAAGATCCACTGGTCATTGTCGATGGCACGATCACCCGGTTGGGCTTGGCCGACATCAACTCGGAAGACATTGATCGCGTCGAAATTATTAAAGGCGCCGCCGCGAGTTCGCTGTACGGGTCTGACGCGGCGAATGGCGTGATCCAGATCTTCACGAAGCGTGGCTCAAACCTCGCCGAAGGGCAGACGAACTTTACGTTCCGTAACGAGTACGGACAAAGTTACCTGCCCAAGAAAGTTGGGTTGAATACGTCCACCGCTTTTCAACTGGATCCGACCACGGCGTCCGGATTCAAGCTCGACGCCAATGGACAGCGCATGTCGAGATCGGACGACCTCTCTGACAATACGTATCCAAAGCTGTACGATGCCCTTGACGCTGTGTTCAAGCCCGGCGCGACGATGAGCAACTATTTGTCCATCGGTCATCGGAAGGGTGCCACGAACTTCAACGCGTCAATTCAGAACATCCGCGAAACGGGTGTGCTGACGTTGTTGCAGGGGTACAATCGTCAGAACTTTCGTATCAATGTGGATCAAGCGGTGAACGATAAAGTAAATCTGTCGACAGGCATGTTTTACGGACGTTCGCACGCGGATCAAACGAACGAAGGTTCGTTGTTCTTTGGTCTTCGTTTCCTTGAGCCAAATATTGACATCCTCGCCAAAAACAAGGATGGCTCGCCATACAACGCGGTCATTCGTCAGCCGCCGTCGTCCGGGAACGTGTCCAACCCGCTCTATCGTCTGTCCAACCAGAAGGTCACGAATGATCGTGATCGGTTCACGGGCGTGATCAAGCTGAATTACCGTCCGCTGGAGTGGCTCGTCGCCGAGGGCAATTTTAATTACGATCAGTCCACCGGCAACAACAAATCGTTTACGCCCATCGGGTTTCTCGGATCGACCGGCACCAAAGCGCCAGGCTCGCTCGATCAGAACATTGGCAGCAATCGCGCCTTCAATACTGGCGCGACGCTCACGTCCGTACGACGGGTGGGCAACTGGCTGACCAACACGACGAAGTTGGCGATGGTGTATGAAGATCAATCGAACAATTACCTCGACGTGACCGCGCAGAAGTTGTCGGTGACGGGTGTGACAGAGTTTGGTGCGGCCGCGCAGGATCCCAATGCACCCACGCTGCCGGGCTCCAACACCATCACGATTCGCAATCGTAATCTCTTCGCAATCACAACGTTCGATATCAAGGACCGGTACATCATCGACGGTTTGGTACGACAAGATGAGTCGTCATTGTTTGGTGCGAAGCAACGGAAGGCAACGTATGAGCGTGCATCAGCGGCATGGCGCTTTAGCGAAGACTTTCACATTCCGGGCATCGATGAAGGCAAGCTCCGTGTCTCGTATGGAACGGCTGGTTTACGTCCGCCGTTTGAAGCGCAATACGAAGTGTTCTCCGTCGCTGGCGGCAGCCCATCTAAAGTCACGCTGGGCAACCCGAATCTGAAACCTGCGCTGTCCAAAGAAACGGAAGCGGGTTTTAATATCAACTTTTTGAAAAACTACACCCTCGAGTACAGCTACTCCGACAAAACTACGAGCGATCAGATTCTGCAGGTGCCGACATCGGCCGCGACAGGCTATCGCAATACGTGGGTCAACGCGGCAACGCTAAAGGGCAACACGCACGAACTGGCCCTCGGTGCCGTGCTCGCGTCAAATAAAGATTTCTTCTGGCGCGTGAACATCACGGCTGACCGCACGCGATCGAGAATTACGAAGCTGAACGTTGGTCCGTTTCTCATCGGGCCCGACGGCGGCGGCGGTAACACGAGAATTTTTCGCATTGCCGAAGGACAAATATTCGGTGTGATCTACGGTTCAGATTGGATCAAAACCGACGCGCAGCTCGCCACCAATCTCACCAACGGCAAGCTCACGGGCACGGCCGCCGATTACAAGCTGAACGAGCTCGGGTACTACGTCGCAAAAACCGCGTACGGCACGCCGCTCGAACGTCCGATCAAGTATTACAACAAGGATGGTGCGTCGCTGCAGGCCATTGGCAACGTGAACCCCGACCTCAATCTCGGGCTCAACTCCACGTGGCATTACAAAGGATTGTCGCTGAACAGCGTGTTCACATGGCAGAAGGGTGGCAACATTTACAACTACACCCGTCAATGGCCGTACAACGAACTGCGCGATGTTGACTTCGATCAGCGTAACGTGGCTGCCGGTGCGAAGAAACCGCAGGGCTTCTTCCAAGCGTTCTATAACAACTTTGATCCAAACACGCGCTTCGTGGAGAACGGTGGGTACGTGCGATTGAAAGAACTGGCGCTCAACTATCAGTTGCCAAAATCGTTGGTGCGCATCGCCAAGCTGTCGTCATTCGAAACGGCCAAAATCGGAATCGTTGGCCGCAACTTATGGACCTCCACGAAATACTCGGGCTACGATCCGGATGTCGCAGGACCGGGCGGCAACCCGTTTGGGTACAAGGTGGATTACTTCACGTACCCCGCCTACCGGACGTTCACCGTTATGTTCGAACTCGGCTACTGACTACTCGCCCACACAGGATAAACCCCGATGCATACACCGCGATTTTTGCGAGCAGTCGGCGTCCTGGCGGCAGTTGCCGTTGCAGGATGTGGCTCGCTCGACGTTGCAAATCCCAACTCGCCAGACGCGAAGCGCGCGCTCTCCGACCCCACGGCACTTGAGGCGGTCGCTGGCGGCACCCTCCGGACGTGGTTCAATACCTATGATGGTTGCGAGGGCAACTGCGTCTTAGCGACGCAAGCGCAAACGTTCTCGGCCTCGTGGAACAACTGGAATATGAATTTTTATTCCAGCATTGACGCCGACGGCAAGCGTCTCACACGTCCGTGGCAGAACGATCCGGCCGCTGCGGGTCGGACCAGCATAGAAGTCCCGTGGGTTGGGATGTATTCGGCCATCTCCTCAGCCACTGATGTGCTGAAAGCTATTCGCCTCAACAAGCAGGTCATCAACAACGCGTCCGACACCAAGCGTGCGGAAACCATTTCGCAGCTCATGCTGGGCGCGGGGCTGAGTTACATCGCGCTCAACTATGACAAAGGGTACATCGTCGACGAAAACGCCGATCCCGCTACGCTCACGTATTCAAATCGCAAAGCAATGCGTGATGCAGCGGTGGCCAAGTTGCAAGACGCTGCGACGATGGCCAAAGCGAACACGTTTACGACGCCCGTTGCGTGGACGAATGGCGTTTCGTATACCAACGTCCAAATTGCGCAGATTGCGAACACGCTTTCGGCGATGACGTTGGCCTACTACGCGCGCACCGCTGCCGAAAATGCAGCCGTGAACTGGGGACAGGTGCTCACGTTCACACAAGCGGGCATGTCGAGCGGTACGCCGGTAGACTTTGTGTTCGTTGGCGACGGATGCGTGGCGTGGTGTCACGAAATATTGACGTGGTTTGACGGTGTTGATGGTGGACGTGTGCATACGCGCATCGCCAACATGCTTGATCCGGTCACGCAAAAAACGCCGTATCCAGCGGGTGGCAATGCGCGACCAAATTCTCCTGACAAGCGCCTCGGCGACGGATCCTTTGGCGATGCGTCGATCGTCGATGGCTTCGGCACCATTCCGAAAACCGCCAATAGCGGCACCGATTTCCTCTGGTCGCGCGACGAAATTTTCCGGCCGAGTCGCGGCTCGTATCATCAGTCGAACATTGGATATGTGCGCTATGACCTGAGTAAAAATCAGGATCCGGGCGGCATTTACGGCGGCTTTGGACCGGCGCCAGTTATATCGGCGGGCCAGAGCGATTTGCTGTGGGCGGAAGCACTGATTCGCAGCGGCGGTGCGCTCGGTACGGCGGCAACGCTGATTAACAAAACGCGGGTCACGCGTGGTGGGCTGGCTCCGGCCTCCGGTGGCGATGGTGTTGCCGGCCTGACGGACAAGTTGGCATACGAGATGGAAATAGAGTTGCTCGGTCTTGGTGCGGCGCCCTATTACTGGCGTCGGCGCACCGACGGCCTGATCGCCGGTACACCGCGCGACATGCCAGTGCCAGCGAAGGAATTGGGCGTGAAGGGCGAAGCCCTGTATACGTGGGGTGGTGCTGGTCCGGCAAATTCAACACCACCCTGATACACGAGGGTGCGAAGTCGTTGTGGGAATGCGGGGCCGGGGATCGTTCTCCGGCCCCGTGTGCTGTGGCGACCGTGGGAACGGCGGTTTCACGCGGAGTCGCGGAGTCGCGAGGAAGCGTTCAATTTTTGAGTTCGTATTTGCTGTTCGCCGTGCGCCGCGTGAAACCGCAGTTTCGCGTTTTTATAGCCGACCCACCCGCGACCCCACGCTGCGTTCCGCACTGGTCTGTCCAATAAAGAGCGTATGCCACGCTCCTGACGTTGCATGAGCGCGTACACGCGTCACGGTTACCTCGAGCCCGGCGTGCCGCAACGATGTCTCAAACGCGAGATCATCCGTGGCGGACCAGTACGCAATGCGACCACCCGGACGAAGTGCGGCAATTGCAAAGTGAATGCCGGTGGTCCGGTACAACTTGGCGTTGCCTTTCGTGGTGAGTGATTCGGCGCCGTTATCAACGTCCAAAATAATCGCGTCGAACGTATTCGGGTGTTCACGCAACACATGCCAGACGTCGACGTGGCGCATGTCAACGCGCGGATCACGCAATGCGTCGGCGGCCAAGGCGTAGTCCGTGCTCCGATTCCATTCGATGACCTTCGCCACGATTTCTGCCACCGTCACGCGCGCGTCCGGCGCCAGCGTTTGCAGCGCCGCTTTTAACGTGAAGCCCAAGCCCAGGCCGCCAATAAGCACTCGGGCGTCATGCATGCCGACGAGTGGCTCGCACACGGCGTGCGCCAACGCGTCCTCTGAATGATGTCGGCGAGTGGACATGAGCTCCACGCCATTGACGCGAATAACGTAGGCGCCATCGTGCTCAAATAGCGTGAGCACCGTGCCGTCAGGCGCCGTGGCTTCGTCGAGCCGCTGGAATTTCTTCACGGGTGTGGTGTTGAAGGAATCGGTGGTGTGCACGGTGGGATAGCCGACGGCGGCGCCACCGGCATATTATGGAGCAGTTCCCGCCTGAGGGTCGGCTACCTACCGTCATCGTTATGCAACTTACTTCACAGAGAGGGTTTGCTATGCGTCATTTCCACGCGTCTGCGGTTGCGGTTGCTGCCATGCTGTTGCTGCCAAATTTGACGTCTGCGCAGGTGATGGATCAGGAATCGTCTCGCAAAGTTGCTGGCGGTGGCATTACAGCCGCTGGTTGGGCGGGAAAGATTGATGCGAAGGAAGAGAAGGCGGGCCAGGTGCTCACCAATTCGAAGTTGTCGATGGAAGGCAAGATGTTGAAGGTCACGACGGGTCCGGCCGTTACGTACTGGAACCCCGCCAACAAAGCCAGCGGCAATTATACCGTGAAGGCGACTTTCAATGAAAAGGAGTACATGGGTCTGAACGACCATCCGCATCCGTACGGCATCGTCATTGGCGGAAATGATTTGGGCACCGACAACCAGAGTTATTTGTATTGTGCCGCGTACGGCAACGGCAACTTCATCGTGCGCGGCATGGGTCCGGCGCCGTTTCAGGTGAACGGACGTGGCGAAGCCAATACGGCCGTGCACATCGCGTCTGGAAAGGGTGCGCCGGTCACGCAGGAAATTGCGGTCTCGGTAAAGGGCGATAAAGTGGAGTGCGCCATCAATGGCACCGTCGTCGGATCGTACGACAAGGCCACGCTCGTTACGGCCGGCAAACTGAAGTCGACTGATGGCTTGTTTGGCATTCGCTTCGCGCATAACACAGAAGCAACCGTTACTGGCTTGACCGTCACGAAGCATTAGGGTCGAACGGCGGACTGCTTGCCGTAACGCTCCGGACATCGCACCCGCGATGTCCGGAGCGTTTTGCATGCGTATCGACTGTGCTTACTTTACCACCGCAAGACACTCAATTTCGATGCGTCCGTTTTGCGCGAGTCCATTCGCACCAAACGCACTTCGCGCCGGATATTTTCCATTTGCAAAATACGTTTTGTAGACATCGTTCATCGCCGGCCATTCCTTCATGTCGGCGAGAAACACGGTGCATTTCACCACATGTGCCATGTCGGAACCAGATTTTTGTAGCACGTCCTTAATGTTGTTCATTGCCGCCGTGGTTTCGGCCGTAATGCCACCTGGCACAAGGCCACCCTTTGCGTCGCTGCTCGTGCCCATCTGCCCCGCGAGATAAAGCATGTTGCCGACGCGGACCGCAGGTGAGAACGGATACGTGGTTGGACCGTACGGCTGAAGAAACTGCGGTTGCTGCGCGGCGACGAGTGTTGGGAATGCGGCAAGCAGTGCGAAGGCGAATCGAAGGCGCATAGAACGCTCGTAGTTGGGGACGACGGTCGATGTCGTGCGGGATCAAACGACAGGAGCAACGTCATGAACATGCAGCGTCACGCTGATCGCCAACACCTCGCCCCACTGGTGCGTTTTAGCTCCGATGGTCGTGTCGAGCGCCGACCACGTCGATCTTCCTTCCTCGGAGTTTGCAGAATGTCATACACGGCGCATCCGGCGACCGTTGTCCGCCGCATCGGTAGTGCGTTCGCGACCATCGCGCTGACGGCGTCGATCGCGCGCGCCCAGGTGTTGGAACGGCATCCGCTGGCCCCAAAAGCCAATTGGGCGCTGTACGACAAGTTTAGCGCCGCCAACATGCGTAACATGACCTTCAGCTCCACCATCACACCGCGTTGGGTTGGCGAGACCGATTCGCTGTTCTACAGTTGGCGCGATCACACGGGTGAGCATTGGTGGTTGGTGAACGCCGCGACGCGCAGCAAGAAGCCGTTGTTCGATCACGGAAAAATGGCTGCACAGTTATCCGTGATGCGAAAGAAAGCCATTGAAGCCTACGCGCTCAACGATCAATTCACGCTCGTGAACATCACGAAAGATCATAAACATTTGCGTTTCGCGATCGATAGTACGCGCTACGATTGGGCGCTCGCGAGCGAAACGCTGAGCAGTCTTGGGCGATATCGCGGCGCGCAGGACTCGGTGATGACGAAGGATGAGGAAGTGGACGCCACGCTGGCCATCGGTCGTGGCGCGGGTGGTGGAGGCGGTGGTCGGGGTGCGGTGCCCCCAGTCGGTGGGCGCGGTGCGACGCCGCCGGACGTGCGCAATTGGTCGCCCGACAGCACAGCCTTCGTCTTCGCAAAAAGTCACAACTTGTTCTTGGTCGAGAAAGCAAAAAACGACACGGTGCAAATCACGAAAGAGGGTTTCGAAAAATTCAGTTTTGCCAATGGAGGGCGTGGTGGAGCGGGTGGTCAGCAAGACACCACCCAAGGACAGCAGCAACAACAACAAGACGATCAAAATGATCGTGGCGCAGCGGCATTGCGTCCCTCACGTCCGACGCTTTCATGGTCACTCGATTCAAAAGCGTTTCACATCACGCGTACCGACACACGCGGCGTGAAAGACATGTATTTAGTGCGCTCGCTGACGGTGCCTCGGCCGACGCTCATGCAATATTCTTATCCGATGCCGGGTGAGGACAGCATCCCGAAGCCGGAAATTTGGACGTACGTACGTGGCGATAAAGCCGCGCTGAAGGCGTCGTTGGATCATTGGAAAGATCAACGCATTGTGGCATCGGGACAGGTTGGTATTGGCGGCGGTCGCGGTGGTGGCGGTGGTGGCGCCGCGTTTGGACTGCCCGCGGGTCAAGGCTATTGGATGGGAAAAACAGGCACCGTGATGCGCGTCGTGCGTCGCGACCGTTTGCAGCGAAATGTCGAATTTGTCGAACTCGATATCACGACGGGAAAGAGCACTGTTCTCGTCAGCGATACGAAGGGTGAGTCTGGTTCACTCGAGCCGCAGGCGCCGATTTATGTAAAGAGCGGCGGTGACTTTATTTGGTTCTCCGAGCGCGATGGGTGGGGACATTACTACCTCTACAGCTATGATGGAAAACTGAAGCGTCAGCTCACGTCGGGCGAATGGCGATCCGATGCCATCGTCTCAGTCGACAGCATCAAAGGCATTGCGTGGATTCGTGGTGAAGGACGTGAAGCAGGGGAGAATTTGTACAATCAACACCTCTATCGCGTGAACTTATCTGACGCGAGTATTTCATTGCTCGATATCGGCAACGCAAATCACACGTCGACGGTGTCCAAAAATCAGAAGTTCATTGTTGATTTGTCGTCGCGCGTGGATACGGTGCCTCGCGTGCAGCTTCGTGACGGACTCACCGGCAAACTGGTGATGGATTTGGAAACGATGGACCTCTCAACGCTGAAAGAAGCAGGATGGAAGTTTCCGCAAACGTTTCAGACTCTCGCGGCCGACGGGGTCACGCCAATTTACGGCAACATGTGGAAGCCGTTTGATTTTGATTCGACGAAGAAATATCCGATCATCGCGAATGTCTATCCGGGCCCACAGACCGAATCAGTTGTCGGTGGATTTGCAGCGACGGCGGGACCGCAGCAACTCGCGCAGTTGGGTTTCATTGTCATTCAGATTGGCAATCGTGGTGGTACGCCCGCTCGATCTGCCGCGTATCAAGATTACAGCTATTTCGACATGCGCGACTACGCGCTTGCCGATAAGAAAACGGGCATCGAGCAACTCGCGTCGCGCTACAAGTGGATCGATATTGATCGGGTTGGCATTTTCGGACATTCAGGCGGTGGCTTTCTGACGGCGGCCGCGTTGCTACTGCCGCCGTTTAACGCGTTCTTCAAAGTTGGCGTCTCTGAATCGGGCAATCACGACAACAACATCTACAACAACAATTGGGCCGAGCAGTACCATGGGCTTAAGTGGGTGGCGGCGTCTGATACGGCGCGCTTGACGGCCGAAGCACGATCAAAGGGTCGGAGTGCTGATTTTGTAGCGGGCGCGGCGATCGCCACAACAGAATTTGGTGGGCGCGCGAGTCGCGGTGGTGTGATGGGCGGCGGTGCAGGTGGGCGTGGTGGCCGTGGTACTGCTGCAGCAACGGCAGCGATGCCGACGGCAACGCCGACCGGTGTTCCTGCGGCGGTGCCAGACAGCGTGTTCTGGATCTATGTGCCCACCAATATCGATATCGCGAACAACCTGAAGGGCAAGTTGCTGCTCGAGACAGGTGATGAAGACAACAATGTCAGCCCAAGCAACACGATTCGCCTTATCAATGCGCTCATTCAAAGCAAGAAGCGCTTTGACTTTATGGTGTATCCTGGCCAGCCGCACGCATATGGGCCGATGGCGCCCTATGCATTTCAGTTGCAAGCCGAATATTTCGCGGAGTTTTTACTGGGTGATCGTAGTTTTCGGATGAGTGCGGATTTCAATTCGCATAAGCCGTGAGGTAGGTGGGCCTACTGTTTGGAACTACGGTTTCACGCGGAGTCGCGGAGGGCGCGGAGCACAGCACAAACGCAACAGCAAAACATAGAATGGGCATGCGCACCAACTTCGACTTGTCGTGCGT
>JANYFO010000427.1 GCA_025362635.1 Gemmatimonadaceae bacterium
TGTTTCCAATGGTGGTGCGCGACGAAGCGACGGTCCGGATCGAATGGGGGACGACGGGTATCACGCTGCACGTGAAGGCGGGGTATCGACCAGCGTCCATGCGATGAAAATGCTCGTCTACGTCTTGGGCGCGGTCGCAGCGCTTGTACTCGGCGCCAACCTCTGGGGTGTGCTACAAGGGCTCGTGTACGATACGGCTCCGCGACACACACTCCTTCTGCGCGGTCTCGCCTTGTGTGTCGCTGGAGGCCTCGTATTCTGGGCCGTCCGATCTGGCGCCGACGCGTCAATCGACGTGTGGCATGAACGACTCGCCATCTCGCTGAGGTTTGCCCGCAAACATCGCTGGTGGCTTATTGGCTCGTCCGCCGCATCGCTGCTCGGTGTTCTGGCGATCGGGCTGCCCGGCATGGGACTGTACGCGCTGATGGATTACATCATCAATACGCTCGTGGCGCGACCCGCTGGCTGGGGCGTTCCGGGTGGCGACACGGTATGGCCTACAGCGATTGCGTACTCGCTCCTTGCACCTTGGATCGCGTTCGCCACGGCGCTTGTGACGCAACGACAATGGACGTTGGCCCGTCCGCTCCTGACCGCAACAGGCACGATCACTGCAACATTTGCTGTCATGCTGGTCATTCATGTCGTGTATCGGTTTGCAAATCGTTAGCTTGCGAAGCCCGCCACATTGACATCAGCCACGGACCTGAGCATTTCACCTGCGCGACTGCAGCAATCACTCGGCATCAACGCCATTCTAAACGGCCGCGTGTTGGCGTGACCACGGCACATGACGAATTGCCACGCGCACTGACGCGTCTGTTCCCTCTCACGATTCGTGATCGCGGGGATCAGTACGTGGCCCGTGGTGCGGTGCGTGTCGTGAACGAAACCCCGGGTCACGTGCAGGCTGTGGTGCGTGGTTCGATGGAGTCTGTCGTCGAAATCGACGCACGCGAAGGCGCGGTGTTGGTGTCGTGCACGTGTCTCTATGCTGCGGACGGTCACTCGTGCAGGCACATGTGGGCGGTGCTTCGCGAGACGATGCGCAGTGGTACGCTCCTTCCTCTACTAAAAATTTCTGGCGGGCAGCTGGCCGTATCGGTTGGGCCACCGGTGCAGCGGGATGCCCCGTCATTACCACCGCCAGATCCCACGTGGGAGCGCGCGTTCGATACCGCGCATCGTGAGATGCAACTCACTACTCCCTATCCAATCGTCGATCAGCACGCCTCGTGGCCGGCCGATCATCGTCTCGTCTACCTCGCCAATCTCGACGCGTCGGAACACTCGACCGGGCTCGTCATTGATATCGGATCAGAACGGCGTGCAGGTGAAGACAATTGGGGCGCGCCAAAACAGTTGTCGCTTGGATACGCGACGTGGCGCGCAGCCCCAGATCTCCACGACAAGCACATTGCCGAACTGTTGCTCGGAGCCGAGCCGGTAGGTGCGTTTGATCACGAGCGAACAGCGGGATTTGTGATTGGTGTGCGTGCATTTCCCACGACACTTCATGCAATTTGCGCAACGGGCCAATGTCGCGTGCGCAGCCTGAGCCGGGAAGATATTGACGGCAGCACATTACACATCGATGACGGTGCTGCGTGGCGATTTCGTTTACGTGTGTTGCGCGATAGCAACGGCGCGCACACGCTGACTGGCGTTCTCGTACGCGATGACGACGAGATGGCGTTGTCCGAACCGGCGCTTGTGCATTCTGCGGGATTTCTCGTAGCCCGTGGCGTAATCGCACAGTTTGATCATGTAGGTGCATTTTCACTAGCGGCCGAGCTTCGGCACACGCCGTCGATGCCGCTTGATGGCGAGCTCTCGGGACTGTTGGAGCGATTGCACGCGCTGCCACGGATGCCCGAACTGGATTTGCCGGAAGGATTACTCATTGGTGAATCAAACGTCGAGCCGGTGCCAGCCGTAACGTTTGGGATAGACGTTGCCAGTTGGCGCCAACGCAATGTGATGTCGCTTGCGCTCGAGTTTTGCTACGGCACAGCACGGGTTCGCGCGCAGTCAACCGCACCGACATTGCTTGATCGACAAACGCGTATGCTGCACCATCGGCATCGCGAAGCAGAAGATCGTGCGCGGTCACGACTGCTCTCGCTCGGCGCAAAGGGTTCGTGGAACGTGATGCGCCGCGAGTATGATCTGTTTGTCTCGCGCGACAAATTGTCCGTGCTCATTGCGACACTAGCGCAGGAAGGGTGGGAAACGCGCGCCGGTGGCATCACCTATCGTGCGCCGAGCGAAATCCGTGCATCGGTGCAGTCGGGCATTGACTGGTTTGATCTTGCGGGGTTCGTGCGTTTCGGCGACATCGATGTGTCTATGGCGTCGTTGCTACACGCGCGCAAACTTGGCCGCGACGTCATTGAAATTGCGCCGGGTGTGGTGGGTCTGTTGCCAATTGAGTGGCTGGATCGGCTTGGTCCACTCGTCGGTACGGCGGAAGCCATCGACGGCATGGCGCGATTTAAGCGATCGCAATTGTCATTGCTCGACGCGTTGCTCGCGACGATGCCGGATGTGGATCTCGATGACACCTTCAAACGTGCGCGCGCCGAGTTAGCCGGATTTGACCACGTCGAACCTGCAACCCCACCAGAGACGTTCCGCGGGACGTTGCGGGAGTATCAGCGTGAAGGCTTGGGCTGGTTGCACTTTCTCCGACAGTTTGAACTTGGTGGCTGTCTTGCCGATGACATGGGACTTGGCAAAACCGTTCAGGTGCTCGCACTGCTCGAGCAACGTCGTGTTGAGGGACATCGCCCATCGCTCGTTGTCGTACCGCGCTCGTTGGTGTTTAACTGGATTCGAGAAGCTGAACGATTCGCACCACGATTGGTGTTGCTCGATTTAAGCATCGGCGCACGTCGTATCGATCAAATTTCGAACAGTACGGCAGACGTGATTGTGACTACGTACGGTGCTTTGCGCCGCGACGCCGCAGCGTTGAGCAAAGTGTCGTTCGACTACGCCATTCTTGATGAGGCGCAGGCCATTAAGAACGCGGGAACGGCGACGGCGAAGGCGTGTCGACTAATTCGTGCACGTCATCGACTTGCGCTCACCGGCACGCCCATCGAAAACCGCATCGAAGAGTTGTGGAGTTTGCTCGAGTTTCTTAATCCTGGGATGCTCGGCACGTCGTCTAAGTTTTCGGCACTCGCGCGGTTTGCGTCACCGAGTGAGGGTGAGACTGACGCGGGCGGGCGGGCACTGCTCTCTCGCGCACTGCGTCCAGTGATGTTGCGTCGCACGAAAGCGATGGTGGCAACCGAGCTGCCAGCGCGTATGGAGCAGACGCTCGAAGTCGTACTCGAACCGAAGCAGCGTGCATTTTACGAGTATTTGCGCGAGCAGTATCGTAGTTCGTTGCTAGAACGCGTTGCGCGCGATGGTGTACAGAAATCTCGCATGCATATTCTCGAAGCGCTCCTGCGTTTGCGACAAGCGGCCTGTCATCCCGCGCTGGCTGATCCAAACAAAAAGGGGTTGCCGAGCGCGAAGTTGGATGCACTCATTCCAACGCTCATTGAGGTGGCATCCGAGGGACATAAGTCGATCGTGTTTTCGCAGTTCACGTCGTTTTTGGCGTTAGTACGCGAACGCCTCGATGCCGAAGGTATTCCGTACGAATATCTTGACGGCCGCACGCGCGACCGTGAAGCACGGGTTGATCGTTTCCAAACTGATGTCAAATGTCCGATCTTTCTGATCAGCTTAAAGGCGGGTGGGCATGGTCTCAATTTGACAGCGGCGGATTATGTGTATTTGCTTGATCCGTGGTGGAATCCGGCCGTTGAAGCACAAGCGATTGATCGTGCGCATCGCATTGGACAAACGCGCCGAGTTATTGCGACGCGGTTTGTCGCGCGCGATACGATTGAGGAGAAAATTCTGCAGTTGCAGGGCTCGAAACGCGCGTTAGCGGATGCGATTCTCACGAGTGACAAGGGTGCGCTATCGTCGATTGGTCGCGCGGAGCTCGAGCTGCTGCTGGAGTAGTCGGGCACGTAATTCGGACTGGTCTACTTTTTGGATAGCGCCGTCGCGAAGTTCGCAACTCTTAAACGGCCGTCGCTGAAAGCCTTGTCAATCACTTGGCTGATGTTATCTCCGTTCATTCTGCATATTTAGCGGATGACCACACAACGAACTTCCGTTGGATCGCTTGCTTGGGCACGCCGTACACGCGGCCAAATCAACGCGTTGGATCGGCTACGTTTCATGGCGCAGGCGATGCTTTTTCGCATTGAGCGACGTCTTCGAACACAACAAGCACCACCGTTTTCCTTTGACGTTGCGGCGTTACGTATTCCGGATTCAGCCGTGTGTCGTGCGGCGAGTGAGCTGCTGGTGTCGGTGAGTGAGCCTTGGCTGGTGAATCATTGCTTGCGCACATTTCTTTGGGCCGCCATCCTTGGAAAAAGTGAACGTTGCGTCTACGATGAAGAACTGCTCTATGTGAGCTCGGCGCTGCATGATCTTGGCCTCACCGATGCAGGCGCCGCACTTAGTACGGCACCCGCGGACTGCTTTGCGGTCGATGGTGCATTTGCGGCTGAGATGTTTTTGTCGCAACACGGGGTGATCGATGCGCGCATCGCCATCGTTGCGGAGGCGATTGCGTTGCATCTCAACGTGCGTGTGCCATTGGCTCACGGAGTAGAAGCGCATCTACTACATGCAGGGGCGGGTTTCGACGTGATCGGCGCTCGGTACGGCGCGGTTGCGGAGAGCACGCGGAATGCAGTAGTGCAACTTCATCCGCGATTAGGGATGAAGAACTGCCTTGTGCCGCTGATGAAGGGGCAGTCGAACGCGCGACCGTCGTCGCGAGCGGCGTTTTTATGTGGCCACGGACTGATTTCCATGATTCGCCGTTCTCCGTTCGCCGAGCACTAATGGCTCGTGCGTTTGCAATACGGAAGGCGTTGTTCTTCGCATCAACATACGACATTCCCATTTCCGTAAGCCCGTGCATCGGTGAATCGGCGTCACGCCATCTCTTGCGCGACCACACCAACGCGACGCACGTTTGCCGCATGCATATATCCCCTTTCGTTCGCGCGTTGCGCTGCGCCGTCGCACTCATCATCACGCTTGCTGTCTTCCCGCGCGCTGCACACGCAACGTGGTCCGTCATTGCCGTCGATATGGCGACCGGACGGATCGTCATCGCGTCAGCCACCTGCGTCAACAATAACGACGCGTTTCTGATGGGCGTTCAAGCCGTTGTGGTACCGGGCAAGGGCATAGCCGCGTGCCAAGCGGGCGTAGACGGAACGCACGCCAACCAGATGCTGGTCTACAACGAATTGCAAAAGGGCACCGACCCGGCGCGCATTATCGAGCTGCTTTCGATGGATCCGGCCTTTCAATCGCGACAGTTTGGCATTGTCGATTTGCAGGGGCGTTCGGCCGGACACTCTGGACTCACGAACGGATTTGTGTCGCAGGATATGCAGGGCCGAGTGCCGGGTACGCAAATTTACTATTCCATTCAGGGAAATATTTTGCGTCCCGGTGAAGTCGTGCCGAACGCCGTGCGGGCGTTCTTGTATACGAAGGGCGCGTTGACCGATCGAGTGATGGCGGCGCTCGAAGCCGCCGATGCCTTCGGTGGTGACAGTCGTTGCTCGTGTCCCGCGCTGCCAGCCGATGGATCAAAGCCACTCATTCCGTGCGAAGGAAAGAATGCGCATATATCGTATATTCTGATGGCGGAAAAGAACGACACGAACGGTGATTCGCACAACAACGGGAAGTATGCGATGTATCTGACGGTGACACAGCCGGAACAGCCAGGGATGAACGTGATCAAGGCGGGCGAGAATTTGAATCCGGTCAAGACGTTGCGCATTCGCTATGACGCGTGGCGTAAAGTGCAGTCGGCGTCGTTCAAGTGAGCGCGATGCGACGCGCCATTATTGTAACGATGTCACTGATGTGTGCAGAGTTTGCGTACGCGCAAACCCCACCGCCATCGGCTCCACCAACGCCGCCAGCAGCGCAACCACCAGCACGCGGCAACGCGCGCGTCGCGATGCGTGTGATGACGCTCACGACATCTGCGTTTGCTGACGGTGGCATCGTTCCAACGAAACACGCGCAGGCGGGACGCGATGTGTCACCCGCGTTATCATGGACCGGTGCGCCGGATAGTACGCGCGCGTTCGCGCTCATCGTCCACGATGCGGATGCCGCAATCGGCGACGGCACCGATGACATGCTGCATTGGATGGTGTGGAATATTCCCGGTACCGCAACGTCGCTTCCAGAAGCAATGCCACAAGGTGCGCAAAGCGCGAACGGCATGCGGCAAATCAGCGGCACTGGCCCGTACTATCGTGGACCCGCCGCACCTGCGTCTGGCGCGGCACATCATTACGTATTTGAGCTATATGCGCTTGATGCGATGGTGAACGTACCAGCCGTTGGCATGGCCGTGCCTGCAACGCGCGCCGCGGTGATGGCGGCAATGGCCACGCACATTCGTGGGAAGGGCGTGCTGGTTGGACTTTATCGACGACCCGCGCCGTGATCGACATCCCAACCATCGACGCCATTCGCGTCAATCGCACGCGACTCGGTGATCTCGTCATCACGACACCCGTGCGATTGCTGGTGGACGATGCCTTGTCGCTCGCGGTTGGTGCCTCAACCCACGTGTGGTTGAAAGAAGAACTGTTTCAACGCACCGGAAGTTTTAAACCGCGCGGTGCGCTGTCGGTCATGCTTGATCTCGACGCAGCGGCACTGGCGCGTGGTGTCACCGGCGTCTCTGCCGGTAATCACGCAATTTCCCTTGCCTACTGCGCGCGCATTCTGGGCACCACGGCAACGGTGGTCATGCCGAAAAGTGCGAACGCTTTTCGTGTACAGGTGTGTCGTGAGATGGGCGCAACCGTCGTATTGGTAGATGACGTACACTCCGCATTTTCGCATGTGAAAGACATCGAGGCTGCTGAAGGACGCACCTTCGTCCATCCATACGAAGGACCGAAAACCGCACTCGGCACCGCGTCTGTTGGTCTGGAATTTGTCGATCAAGTGCGCGCGGCGGGTTCGTCGCTTGATGCCGTCATCGTGGCCGCAGGTGGGGGCGGGCTCACGGGGGGTGTCGCCTGTGCCGTCAAGCAGATGAGTCCCCAAACGGCGGTCTTTGTGGTCGAACCTGAAGGCGCAGATACCATGAGTCGCAGTTTCAATGCGGGATCACCTCAATCAATTGACGCGGTGCGCACGATCGCCGATTCGCTCGGAGCTCCCCGGTGCGAGCCGTACTCGTTTGCACTCAATCGTGCATTCGTCGACGAGGTGGTCCTGGTGAATGACGATCAGATTCGCGATGGGATGCGACTGCTGTTTCGCTCGGCGAAGCTCGCGGTGGAGCCTGCCGGTGCAGCGGCGTTAGCCGCGTTGATGTACCCATTGCGCGATCGGCTGGACGGTCAGCGCGTAGGCGTCGTGGTGTGCGGAGCAAATGTCGACATCGAAAGTTTCGTGACGCAGATCAGCACGTTTTCCACGTCTTGACTCACAACGTTTAACAGGCATGGCATTCGACAACGTCATCTTCCGTTCTACCATCGACCTCCCGATGACGTTGCTCCTCGGCGTTCCGCTGATGATTCTGCCAGTGTTTTTGTTTGTCGATCCAAAGCTGACGCACGCGCCGGCCTCGCTCGCCGTTGCACTTGGCGCGCATGTGTTCGCGATTCTTTCTATCGTCTATATGTTTCGAGCGACGCGTTATGTGTTTGAGCCGACTCGACTGCGCGCGCAAACAGGACCGCTCAAATGGGATGTGCCGTACGACCTGCTGCGCACGGTACGAGCATCACGCGATGTATCTTCGGCGCCCGCGTTCGCGTTGAATCGTTTGAAGTTGGAATACGGATCTGGACAAGTACTGCTCGTGTCCCCAGCGCAACGCGAATTGTTTCTTGATGAAATTCGGAAGCGCGCGCCGCACGTCACGATCGTGCAATAACACGAGTTGGAGTCGAGGTTGCTTTTCGTGAAAGCACAGCTCGGGCTTGCTTGAATCCAATGCAAAATAGATTTATTTGCACATGTTCACGTTTGACAGATTCTAATTGCAACGATTCCGCCGATGCGAAACATATTTTTCCCACATGCGCTGCTCGTAGCTGCAAGTGTATTTGCGCCGTCAATCGCACGAGCGCAGTTCATGACGTACACATCACTGTCGAGTTTTACGGCGGCCTTATCTATTACGGGCACGGATTCGTTCAATAACTTGCCTCAGCAAATATTCACGCTTAGTCCGCTTGTACGCACGGCGGCTTCCTTTGGGTATCGCGCATCAACGAGCACATCCGGCTTCTTTCCCGTCGGAGCAAGTGGGGATGCATGGTTGTCCACGAACGAAGCGCTTGCCACAATCACTTTCGACAAATTTCTGCCCACCGTACGCGGGATTGGCGGCTTCTTTTTCGGCACTGACGTTGAAGGAGCGTTTGTACCCGGACAAAGCATTACGCTAGTGGCCACCGACGCTAACGGCGCGCATACCATGTCTGTGGCGAGCGCAAGTACGTCCATGTTTTTTGGTTTTGTTTCGGCGAGTACGTTCACTTCGCTGACCGTAGAAGCGGTGCAACCTGATTTCGACTTTACGTTTCCAACCGTGAACAATCTCGTACTCGGCAGCGGTCAACCAAGCTCCACCGTTCCCGAACCGCACACGTTTGTTCTCGTTGCAGCCGGAGTCGCTGGCGTGCTCATCACCGCGCGGCGTCGCGGAAAATTTATGTCTGCGGCTCCATCCGAATAACCATCCCCGGACCAGTGAGCGGATCGCGATCTAATCGCAATTCGAGAAACGTTGTAGTGAATGGATGAAAGAGTTGTGTCGCGCCGCCCGGCAGCGTGGTCGAGAGATTGAGCGTCCCATACCACGTGCCGGCATTGTCCGGCGCCTCAACAGGTGAGCGATCCGCAAGCACACCCGTGTAAAGCACACGTTTGGTGCCGGTGCTCGCGTATAATTGCGCGGTAAGTTGTACTGGCGCCGACGGATCAGCCATCAATTGTTCTACTTCCTTTAGATCGACGTGAAAGGCGCGGTAGCTCGCATCGCCTTTGTACACATGTACATCCTGGCCGAATGGCTTCAGCGATTGTCCGTCATCAAACGCCAATTGCAAATTCCAATCGCGAATCCCGTCACCACGCTCGTCAATTGCTCGTACAACAAACTGTTGCCAACGTGGCATCGCCGCCAGCGTTGCCTCCGTCGCAGCATTCGCATCGTCCAGCCAAGTCGCATACGTGGCGCTGCTGTTTACTTGCAGCGCTTCGACCACCATGTGTACCAGCTGTTCCGGTGGCTCGGATAAAATGCTGCCATGATCCACGTTGGCGATGGGATGCATGGGCACATCGTCCTGCGTCCAGTTTGCGAGTTGGACGCGATTATTTTCCGCGCAGTCTGCGGTGAGATCGAGGACGATCTTGCGCGAATTCAGTGCGGTCCCTGCCCAACGGACCGTGCCATCGGTACCCGGCTCGTTTGCAATCGAGCTCAGCCCTCGGTATCCTCGATCACCAACAAAGACAAACACATAGGGTGTTGTTCGCTTGTCATTATAGAATGCCGTTTCTCCAAAAAGGTCTCGATGGGCCAAGTCCCAACCGAAAGTCCCACCGAGTTCGAGTGCATCGAGTACCATGTCACCAGCTTCAAGAAAATCTGGTCCAAAGGCTTTGCGCCCCTTGACGAGTGCGCCAAGAAAACTGCGGCCTTTGTGTGCGAGCGGTGAGCCGAATGTCGCCGGCGCGAGCGCGATCAGATGCTTCAGACGTTTGCGACGATCATCGGATGCGCCCTGTCGCGTAAGCCACGCGCGCAGCACAAGCATTCCGGTGCTGTGGACGATGGCATCAAAAGGTTCGCCCTCAGTCAATTGCAAGTTCTGTCGGAGCAATCGATCAAAGCCTTCGGCGATATCTCGGACTGACACTTCGTTCGTAAGGGATTCGTAACTCACGGTAACGAGTTGTTCGCGCTTCCAACCGGCATCAACCAACAGATTGCGCCACACGTTAAATGCCTCGCCATTCGCGCTATATCCGTGAATGAGAACGATTTTTCGGTCGGCCATTGGTGCTCCGGTAGGACGGATTTACAACGCGTGAAATTGCCAGACAAATCCACCGACGTGGAACGCTGAATGCAAGCTCCCCACCGTTGAGTGCGCGTGTCAGCGTTTCACCTACACCGATGTACGGGTAACACTGTATTTACTGCGACGTGGCACAACGCGTTCATCGCACGCATACCTTATCAGCATGCGCCCTGCACGTTTGCTCGCGAAAATGCTGCTCACGACTACCATCCTTCTGGTACGTGCTGCCACGCTTCAAAGCGCCTCCGCGACCACCACGGCTCGTGTGCGCGCTGATTCCATGTCGCTTCAAGATCCAGTGGCGCGTCTGCAAGCGCGTCTTGATGCCGGAGACATCATACTCGCTCATGACTCCGTACTCGGCTATCTCCCGGCGGTACTCCGTGCATTCAACATCCCCACGTCATCCCAAAGTTTGGTGTTTTCTCGCACAAGCTTACGGACCGACCTCATTGCACCGTGGTCGCCGCGCGCGCTTTACTTTAGCGATGATGTGTATGTTGGTTGGGTGCAGGGCAGTGAGTTCCTGGAAATTGCTGCAGTCAATCCTACGGCCGGCGCCGTGTTCTACACAATGAGTCAGGAAGCAGCAGCGCGACCACAGTTTGGACGTGAGTCGACGACATGCATGATGTGTCACAAGTCTCGCGCAACCGGCGGCGTACCCGGGTTTCTTATGCTTTCAACAATCGCTGATCGACTCGGTTATCAAATTGCGAGTGTGTACAGCGGTACCACGACCGATGCGACGCCCATAAAGGATCGGTTTGGCGGATGGTACGTCACCGGTTCCCACGGCAGTGCGGGTCATTCGGGCAACGTGTATTCGTCAAAAGATTTCCATCAAGTCGACAAAGAGTTGTATCGAGGTCAGATCGATCTGACGGTGGAAAGCGCACGCACCGATCTCGCAGGAAAATTTGATTCGTCACCGTACCTCTCCCCGAACAGTGACATCGTCGCATTAATGGTGTTGGTGCATCAAACATCTGTACACAATCTCATTACGGCCACGCATGAGGCCGCAAGAATTGCGCTGATTATGCACTACGCGCCAAGCGATGCAACCGCATTGATTCCGTTGGCGGTGTCCGATGCGGGTCTCCACACTGCGGTTGAACGGTTAGTACGCGCCTTGTTGTTTGCCGATGAGGCGAAATTCGATTCACCAATTCACGGCGCCGAAAAGTTTTTGACAGAGTTCACACAACGGGGATTACGCGACAAGCAGGGGCGGTCGCTCCGCGACTTCGACCTTCAACAACGCTTGTTCAAATATCCGCTCAGTTTTCTGATTTATACGGAAGGATTTGACGCGTTGCCGAACGTCGCGAAGGATGGTGTTTACCGGCGGCTCCGTGCGATCCTTAGCGGTGACGACAAAAATCGGGCCTTTGAGCGACTCAACGACGGTGATCGACGCGCCATTTTCGAGATCCTGATCGCGACGAAGCCAGAGTTTACTGCCGGTGACCCTCACCTACGACGGAGTTCTGATGGCCGAGCGCATTGAGACGAACGAGCTCGACACGAATACCAATCGCCGAGTTTTCCTCTCTCGCGCTTCGGCAATCACACTCGCTATTCCCGGACTTGGGTTGGTGTTGACTGGGTGCTCGACGGAATCGCCCGGCACGCGTGACAGCACGCAG
>JANYFO010000444.1 GCA_025362635.1 Gemmatimonadaceae bacterium
CACGAGAGCGGCACGTCGCCGGTCGCGTGCGGGCAGCCGAGGATTGCGTGACGCAAAGAGCACGTCCAGACGGTCAACGAACGAGTCAAAGAGTTGCGCGCGCATCCGAGCGGGTGCGGCGCGCATTTCGTCAACAGGCCCTTCAACGGTCGCAAAAACGCGACGAAAGGCGGGATTGCGATCATGAAAATCGGCCAGCGGCTTGACAATGCGATCAATAAGTCGCTCTAGCGTCATTCCATGTGGGTCCATAGGAAAGGCCAGCTCGTGAATGTGCCGCATTTCGTCGGCATAGCGGAGTGCTAGCGCCGCAAGCACCGCATCACGGTTTGGGAAAAATTGATACAACGATCCCTTCGCCGTCCGTGCGCGCAACGCGATTGCTTCGGCCGTCGCGGCATCGAGGCCAGACTCAGCGATAAGCGCCGCCGCGGCATCGAGGAGGAGTTCGACGCGCGCCTGTCCTCGCGATTGTCGAGGTCGACGCCGGAAGGCATCGTCGGCATCGGGTTTCGCAATTGGGAGGGCGCGGTCTCCAGCGCGTGACAGACGTTTGGCGGGCATGCGCCGAAATTACGCCGCTGCGCACCGCAGGGACAATGTGACGCTCGCGACCATGTTTGGGCTTTCGCTAATGCGACGCTCGCGTCATATATGACAGTCTTCGGGCAACGGAAA
The DNA here is from genome assembly GCA_025362635.1 of Gemmatimonadaceae bacterium. GTDB lineage: Bacteria > Gemmatimonadota > Gemmatimonadetes > Gemmatimonadales > Gemmatimonadaceae > Gemmatimonas. The sequence goes on from JANYFO010000444.1 coordinate 679, forward strand.
CACTGCCCTCATCCTCTCAACTCGGCCACCCGATCATGCGTACGATTCGTCTTCTTGTAGCAACCGCTGCTGCGCTTTTACTCTCCGCTTGCGCATCTCCGTCGAGTGCGTCCAGATCGGGAACAGCAGCCGCACCGACATCATCCAATGACACACGAGCGATAACCACGGCCATGGATGCTGCGACGGCGCCATTCATCGCGTCTCGCGCGACGAAGCATTTTTATCCTGCGGCGTGTAATACGGTCCGATTGATTAAGCCCGCAGATCGTATTGGTTTTGCGTCGATGAAGGACGCGGAAGCGGCGGGATTTTCGCGCGATTTATACTCGACGGACTGCCGCTAGTTTCCGGGTTCAATTAATACCGCTACCACATCCATCACGTTGGTCCCAGTGGGGCCGGTGCGAAGTAGCGCATCGGCAGCATTGAGCGGAAACCACGAGCGCCCGGTAAGGAGATCGCGTTCCGGGCGTCTTCCAGCGCGGCGCGCCAGCGCGGGAACAACAGCATCGACGATGGCCCCCGCCGCGTCGGTGGGTCCGTCGCGACCATCGGTACCCGCGGCCAAAAGCGTTACACGCCGCGCTCCATGATCACCGCGCGAAACAGCGTCTTCCAGTACGAGCGATGCTGCAAGCGCGAGCACCTGCATGCGACCGCCGGCCATGGGTTCGTCACCGCTCGGTTCGGCGACGGCCTCTTCATCATCCGCATCGCTTGCTTCAAATGCTTGTTGATACGTATCGCGAAGATGTACGACGGGTTCACCACCGAGCACAACAAGTGCCGATTCGCGCGCCGGAAGTAGTGCCGCTTCCGCAACCGCGCGGCGCGCGAGCTCGTGCCCAAGTTGCGCGGCTTCTCCTTGCAGTACTGTTGCTTCAACCACCACATGCGTAATTCCCGCACGCCGTGCTTCTGCCGCAAGCGCGTCTACGGCATCGGCGTTTTGTGCGACAATCGTATACCGCACCAACGTGAAGGCGTGGTGTGACTCGGCAGGCACCGCGGGCGGTGCGCCGCTGCCGGAGAGGCCGAGGAACGCGGACATATCACGCTCGAGTGAACCGCGGACGTTGTGCGCGTCAAGTAATGCGAGAAACGACGCGTCATCGAGTGGATCCGCACTGCATGGTCCGGATCCGATAACTGCCGGGTCGTCACCGATCACGTCGGAGATCGCGAATACAGGAATGGCGATCGCCCCGCGTGCTTCGAGCGCCACGGCCAGCCGCCCCGCGCCCCATCGCAACACACGACGACGAATGGCATTCATCTCATGAATCGCCAGCCCAGATTCGAGCAACGTATCGGCGAGATTCGCGATGCGCGTTTGCGCGCGTTCGACGTCGCCGACGGCTTGCGACAGCGCGGCCACAGGCGCGGCAGCCAGTGATGTTGTTCCGCCAGAAAGGAGCACCATCGTCACGTCGCCACGTTGCACGTTGTGTACGGCTTGCTCAATCGCATCGCCAGCCTCAAGCGATGCGGGGCCGGGTATGGGGTGATCCCCGATGTGCACATCAACATTGGGCGGGAACGATTCGAGCGCGCCGAGTACGCGATGTGTTGGTTTGCTCGCGCAAACAACGACACAGTGAACCGGATCCCGTGCAGCCGATTGCAGCGTGTGAATGGCGCCGGCGGCCATTGCGGGAGCGGCTTTCCCCATGGCAAACAATCGAATTGGCGCATTTGATAAAAGAGGTTCATGGTGCTGCTGCAACCACGCGCGGACCGCGGTTGATGTCCGCGCGAACGGCGCCGCACCCTCGACCGCCGCGCGATGCAGCGCGGTAAGGAGGGCGCGGGCTGTGTCAGGCAATTACTTGCTGCCGCTTGCTTGCGTTACTGCGGATGCAAGGTCGGTATACGCGGTTTCGGCCATCTGCAAGAACGGCGCAGCGATGTACGAAATCTTGCCCTTGGGATCAACGACATAAAGCAAACGCTTGTGGTAGCCCGTGCCCATGTTCGCGCCGTACGCCATGCCAACTTTGCGATCAGTGTCCGCGCCAAAATGGAACGGGAATCCGTCGTCTTTAGCCCACGAAATGAGCGCAGTGTCGGCATCGATGCTGATACCAACTAACGTGACCTTCTTCCCACCCATGAAAACTTTATCGTACTGATCGCGGTAAGCATGCATCTGCGTCGTGCAGCCACTCGTGCGCGCTTTCGGGAAAAAAGCGAGAATAATAGTCTCGCCTTTGTGTTCGGCCAAATGGAACGGCTTGTCGACGCCATCCTTAGTGACCGATGTCATCGTGAAGTCTGGTGCCATATCACCAACTTTCAGCAACGGCGCCGTCGGAGCGGGCGTCATTGCCGCTTGCGCATGCGCACCGGACACTACGGCAAAAGAAAGCGCACTGATCGCGAGCGTGCGCGACAACTTGATCATCTGTGTAACTCCTCGAAATGCGCGGCAAATGCGGCGCGGTTAGCGAACGGTGGCCCGATCGGAACATGGGAAGCATAACGCGTGCGGCGACATGTGGCGATTACGTAAGAGTACCAAGTACTGGATTGTTTCACACGCAGGCGCTGAGCCCGCAAAAGAACTACGAAAATACCTCAAAGAATTCAAAAAAAGTGCGCACTATGCGTGGTCATGCGTCACGAGATCTTCGCGCCTCCGCGTAGCCCTCCGCGTTGTTCTGCCTCCGTCTACCGCGTCGGAGCAAAAACACGAAATGCTCGCGGCAAAACGCCAACTCGCACCACGGTCGACGCCGCCCGATGCAGCTCGCCGTCCAGTTGGAACTGCGGTCGTTCGGCAAACGTGAGCTCGTAGCGCGATGCACCAAGCACGGCTACGCCGGCGACGCTCAAATGTGCACCGCGAAGGGTGCGAGCAACGAGCGCTGCGCGACGCACCGGCGTGGTGTCACCGACGGCCACACAATCCAACAAGCCATCGTCAAGCCTGGCGTGCGGGGCAATACGAATCGCACCACCCAAACGCTGCCCATTCGCAAACGCCACAGTCAACCAGCGGCCCGATCGCGCGACGCCATCCGGCGCGACGATGGATGCATCGAAGGCACGAAAACGCCAACATTGCCGAATCGCAGTCGACACATACGCGGTTACCCCCCGAGCCACACCCGGTCGTTGCGTACACGCCAACACCTCAGCATCAAAACCAAAACTGACCGAATTCACGAACGCGATACCATCAACCTGCGCCGCATCGACCGCGCAAACAGACGCATCCGCAATCAGCCGCGCCATGGCCATGAAATCATGCACAGGTGCGCCCAACGCATGCGCGAAATCGTTGACGCCACTCGTCGCCAACATCGCAATCGGCGTGTTCGCCTTCGCTTGCAATAAACCGCGAAGCGCATGGCTCACCTGAGTATCACCGCCCAACACCACCAACGCGCGCGCACCCACCAAACCCGCCGCCGCCGCACAACGCACCTCATCCCGCGCACTCGACGACTCAACAATCTCCACCGGTCCGATCGTCCGCATCGCTGCATACGCCCGCTCAACCAAATGACGCATCCGCCCCCCAGCCGCCGTCAAATTCACCAAAAGGTGAATCGGCGGCGGAGTGCGCGGGCGATGTAATGCCAATCGTGGAGCAAGTGTTGTTGCGATCTGTAGTTGCTCGGCAAAGTTAGCTAGACTAGACTTAGCTATACTCCAATTAAACCACCGCGATGACAACGGTCAATATCCACCACGCCAAAACGCATCTGTCTAAGCTGTTGGAACAGGTGCAGCTCGGAGATTCGGTGATTATCGCCAACGCCGGTCGCCCGGTGGCCATGCTTACGCCAATTGATGCCAAGCGCGTCGGCATCGCACCGCCCGGCTCACTGGCGGGCCTCGGGTACTGGCGGCAAGACCGACGCGCGAGCGATTGGGTGCAACCGCAGGCCGACGGTGCGTGAACAGTCTGCGACGATGCTAGGTACGTCGTGAGAGTGCTGCTCGATACGCAACTCGCCTTCTGGTGGTTGGTCGAACCTGCGCGCGTTCCGGAATCGGTGCGTGTGCTGCTTATGTCCGGGGGTACCCAAGCGTGGGTCAGCCACGTCACGCTGTGGGAGCTCGCGCTGCAGCAACAAAATGGGCGCGCGAGCCTAGAGCTGTCGCGCTTTATTTCCCAGGCAGAGCGCGATGGCTTTCAATGGTTACCGGTAACGGCCGAGCATTTACAAGCACTTGTCGAGCTTACGGAGTTGCCCGCGGTGATGGACGATTTTGATCGATTGTTGTTGGCGCAAAGTATGGCTGAACCATTGGTCCTCTTAACCACCAATCAAAACATGGCGAATTGTGGTGCGCCAGTACGACTCATGTAGCCGTCGCGCGCCGCACCACAGTTCCGCCGCGTTGCAAATATGACTGAATTACTTCGCGATCAAACTCCGCAACACATACGGCAAAATGCCACCGTGCTTGTAATACTGTAATTCTTCCGGCGTGTCGATCCGGCAGCGTGCACTGAACGACTTCACCTGGCCATCTGCTGAGGTTGCGGACACTGCCAACGTTTCGCGCGGTTGCAGCGCATCCGTCATACCGGCCACGCTGTACGTCTCAAATCCAGTAAGTCCGAGTGACTGCCGCGTTTCTCCGTTTGCAAACTCGAGCGGCAGCACGCCCATGCCCACCAAGTTCGAGCGATGAATGCGTTCGAAGCTTTCGGCAATCACTGCGCGCACGCCGAGTAACGCGGTACCTTTTGCCGCCCAGTCACGTGATGAGCCGGTGCCATACTCTTTCCCGGCGATCACTATTTGCGGTATGCCAGCGGCCTGACGCGCCATTGCTACGTCATACAATGCTTCCGGTGCTGCACCAACTGCAGTTGCCGTCCACCACCCCTCCTTCCCGCCTGTCAGTTCGTTTTTGAGACGAATGTTGGCGAAGGTTCCGCGCATCATCACTTCATGATTGCCGCGACGCGCTCCGTACGAATTAAAATCTTTGCGGTCAACGCCAAGTGACTGCAGCCACTTGCCGGCTGGCGACGCACCGGCAATGGCACCCGCAGGCGAGATGTGGTCGGTGGTAATCGAATCGCCAAACATGCCGAGTACACGTGCGCCAGAAATTGCGCGCACTCCTGGTGGGGTCATCGTCATCCCATCAAAATACGGCGGATTTTTGACGTATGTCGAATCGTCGTTCCACACATACTGATCGCCTCGCGGCGCGGGAATTCCTTGCCAATGTGCGTCGCCCGTAAACACGTTCGCATACTGCGTGGTGAACTGCTCGCGTTTCACCGACGACAAAATGGTGTCTTCAACTTCTTGAGCGCTTGGCCAAATGTCGCGCAGGAATACTGGGCCATCCGTTCCAATGCCTAACGGCTCTGTCGCCATGTCAATGTCCATGCGACCCGCCAAGGCAAACGCGACAACGAGCGGCGGCGATGCGAGATAGTTGAAGCGTGTTTGTGGATTGACGCGGCCTTCAAAATTCCGATTGCCGGAGAGCACGGCAGCTACGTTGAGCGCACCGTTTTCAATCGCTTCGCTGATGACGGTGGGCAACGGACCCGAATTGCCAATGCACGTGGTGCAACCGTAGCCCACCACATTGAAACCGAGCGACTCAAGCGCAGGCATCAAGCCGGCTTTGTTGAAATAATCAGTGGCCACCTTTGAACCTGGCGCCAATGACGTTTTTACCCAGGGCTTTGTGCGGAGACCTTTTGCGACCGCCTTTTGTGCGAGCAATCCTGCCGCCAACATCACGCTTGGATTTGACGTGTTGGTGCACGACGTAATCGCGGCAATTACCACGTGTCCGTGATTCAGCGTGAAGGTCTCGTCGCGATACGAACACACGACACCTTCTTCTATCATTACGGGCGCACCTTCGGCCACCATCGACGCGGCAGCTGAACCGGGGAGTGCGATCGTTGCGGTCGGGACGCCTTGGGATTGCAACGCCAATTGTGTCGCCAACGCCTCGCGGTACATCGCCTTCGATTGCGACAGTGGCACCCGATCTTGCGGACGTTTGGGGCCGGCGAGACTCGGCACAATGGTTGTAAGGTCGAGTTCAAGCGTATCGGTAAAAATCGGATCTGGCGTCGCGTCGGTACGGAAAAGTCCTTGCGCTTTCGTAAATGCTTCAACGAGCGCGACCTGTTCATCGCTACGGCCAGAGAGGCGCAGATACTTCAGCGTTTCGGCATCCACCGGAAAGAAGCCCATGGTCGCCCCATATTCGGGTGCCATGTTGGCAATCGTCGCGCGATCTGCCAAGGCCAATGACGAAAGGCCCGGTCCATAAAACTCGACAAACTTGCCGACGACTTTTTTCTTGCGGAGCATTTCGGTGCACGTGAGCACCAGATCGGTGGCGGTTGCGCCTGCGGGCAACTTGCCGTGCAGTTTGAATCCGATTACGTCGGGAATGAGCATGCTGACGGGTTGGCCGAGCATCGCGGCTTCGGCTTCAATGCCACCAACGCCCCAACCCATCACGCCGAGTCCATTGATCATCGTCGTGTGTGAATCTGTGCCGACAAGCGAATCACAATACGCGAGTGTCTCGGCGCCGTCGGCCGCGGTGAACACGACTTGCCCTAAGTATTCGAGATTCACCTGATGGCAGATCCCTGTACCGGGCGGCACCACGCGAAAATTGCGCAACGCCAACTGGCCCCACTTTAAAAATTCATAGCGTTCGCCGTTGCGCTCAAACTCGAGATCCGTGTTGAACAGTAGTGCTGCGTCGGTACCGTACTCATCGACTTGCACCGAGTGATCAATGACGAGATCGACTGGCTGCAGCGGGTTGATCTTGGTGGGATCGCCACCCAGTCGGACCATGGCGTCTCGCATCGCGGCGAGATCAACCACGCAAGGAACTCCGGTAAAATCTTGCAGCAGCACGCGGGCGGTGCGAAATGCAATTTCTTTGTCAACGGGCGCCTTTACGTTCCAATGCGCTAACGATTCGACGTCGCCACGCTTTACAAAGGCGCCGTCCTCACCGCGCAACAGATTCTCTAAAAGAATTCGTAACGAAAACGGCAATGTGCCGGCCGTGCTGCCGGGCAAGGCGTCGAGCGACGCAAGGCGGAAATAGGCATACTGACGGTCGCCCACCGAGAGCGTGGCGCGACTGCCGAACGAATTAGGATGTGACATATGCGGATGGGTCCGGCGTGCAACACATCCCGTGGATGGTCACACGCGTTCAGGACTGAGCCACTCATCGCGCCGCGGGTAAGACCCCGGTACCGACGAGGCTACCAACTAATATCGGCCGCGACGCTGCGCACCGCCACCGTTGATCCGGAAGGCGTTGCCGCGGAAGAGGCTGTTGGCGGCGACGCTTCCGCGATAGGGTCCACATGGATTGCATCGACTGGACAACACCGCACAAATGCGCCGTCCGCTGGGGACCAACTATGCTCGCGCGTGAGCACGTACGCCTTTCGATCAACGTCGAGGGCCATCATGTTTGGCGCGCGCGCTACACAGAGCCCACATCCGATGCACGCTTCATGGTCCACGCTGAGCTGCACCTGTCGACGCGGAAAAATTCCGCTCGGCGCGCGGAGCAGCACATCCAGATCGCGTAGCGCGTCACGGGTGGCTTCGTACCCACGTTGCAGCAGCTCGTCGACGTGCGCAAAACTAAACCATCCGATGTGCGAGACCTTGGGCCGAATGAGCAGCATAGGCGGCGACGTCCAACGTTCGAGCGCGTGCTGTTGTTGCTCGTGCATCATCATCGTTGCGGCCCGCATAAAAATTGACGCGAACCCTTGTGACGCGATGCCCATTTCCATCGGCACATCGGCAATACCGACATCCACGGCGATCAGCGCGTCAACATCCAACGCTGCGATTGCCACTGGCAAATTGTCCGTCGTTCCGCCGTCAATGCACGTGTGCCCGCCCACAATGCCTGGCGGGAAAAACCCCGGCAACGCGCAGGACGCATACACGGCGTCACGCACCCTCACATTTCGGAGGCCCGGACGACCGAAAACGAGTGGAGCCGCGCGGTCAATGTCGAGCGCAGTGACTAAAAGCGGCGTTTTAAAATCGTCAAACGTGCCATCGGCCACGAGCTCATCGCAAAGAGCGCGGAGCGGCGACTCAAGGTAAATACTTCGTGACAGCATGCGCTCCATCAGCATGCCCATGTGATTGATTCGAAAGAGGTCGCGACGACGAAAGCGCGTCGCGCGCTCCACAAGTAGATCTGGCGACATACCAGAGGCGGCAGCTGCCGCAATCATTGCACCAATACTTGACCCCGCGTACAACGCGGGTTGTACGCCTGCCTCGGCAAGCGCACGTAGTGCGCCAACATGCGCGAGGCCTTTCAGCGCACCGCCGCCGAACACCACTCCGATGCGCGGTGCAGCGAGTCTGGACTTTGCCGCGCTGGGCGGAGCGGGGCGCGGGTGCGTGCGAACAGCGGAAGTTGGTGTCGGTATCATGCGTGCCGGTAAGCG
>JANYFO010000457.1 GCA_025362635.1 Gemmatimonadaceae bacterium
CTGCGTGACTTGGGCGTGCACTATCAAAATTTGGCAATTGCACGACCAACCTGGTATCCGTCCGTGCTTACAGAAGGCCTCTTTCTCATGTTGCCCGAGCAGGAGTCGGCAATGCGCGATCCTGCGTTTCAGTTGCGATATGCGGAAGCCATAGTTGCTGGACTTGAGACGTATTTCCGTGACCTGGGACAGCATTGATGCACACACGTGTGTCTCAGCTCCTGCACGTACTGTGTGTGCTGACAACGTTCGCCACGCGCGTACACGCGCAAGTCGATCCGCGTGGGCAAGTACGCACGCTCCCAACCGCGCATTTTCGCGTGCACTACCACGTCGAGCACGAAGCGGCGGCGCGTCTGGTCGCGACGTACGCGGAACAGGCATGGACAGCGCTCTCGCGTGAGTTGGTGTCGCCCGCCGCTCCCGTGGATTTGTTGGTCGCGGATAATGTGGACGACAGCAACGGCTACGCGCAGGTGTTTCCCTCCAATCGCGTAGTGATTTACGCGGTGCCTCCCGTGGGCCTTGCGGAGTTACGTTTTCACAATGATTGGTTGCGTCTCGTGGTCACGCATGAGCTGTCGCACATTTTCCATCTTGATCGAGCTGCCGGTTTGTGGCGCGCGGGACGTTGGATATTTGGGCGCAACCCAACACTTTTCCCGAATGCTTTCACGCCGAGTTGGGTGAAAGAAGGGCTGGCTATTCACTATGAGTCGAAGATTACGGGCAGTGGCCGCGACGTAAGTACCGAATCGCGGACCGTTGCGCGAGCCGCTGCACGCGCGGGTGAAATTCCAGCTATATCACGATGGAGTTTGTCGACGTCGCGCTTCCCGCGCGGTCAAACGGCGTATGCGTATGGTGCACTGATGATGGAATCCGCGTCTCGCGCGGCAGGCGACTCCGGCATGCGACGGTTTGTCGACGCCACGGCCACGTTCCCCATTCCGTATCTGCTGGATCGCGCATCACGCATAGGGTTTGGCAGGCCGTTTTCGCAGGTGTTCGATACGATGCGCGACTCGTTACGTACGCTCGTAAGCGCGATGGATACCAGCGGTGATGCCGCGTGGCGCACGATCGCGGCCGATGGTTGGTATGCGGCAGCACCGCGTTGGCGCACCAACGACTCGCTGGTGTGGTCAGCAAGTACAGGTCGTGCCGTCGCTGGCCTTTACACGGCGGATATTCGTGTGCCAGGCGTCGTGTCGCGTGTCGCACGACGCAATGCCCTGGACGCGAATGTGCCCACGCCCGGCGACAGCACGATATTCGCGCAAGCGGAGTTGCAGAATCCGTACGAGATTCGAACGGACCTCTATGTCGGGCACGGATCGTACGAGCGTCGTCTCACCACCGGTGCTCGGCTGACGCAGCCGGATGTGCGTCGCGACGGGAGCATCGTCGCGGTGCAGCTCGCAACTGCTTCATCGCGCATTGTGCGTGTGACGCGAGCCGGCGCTGTTACGCCACTCACGCACACCAATACATGGGCTGAACCGCGCTGGTCGCCAGACGGCTCGCGCATTGCAGCGATCGAGTTGTTGCCCACGGGGGAGGAGCGTGTGGTGGTGTTGGATACCAGCGGCGCATTGCAGCAAGTCGTCACCGGCGCGCTGGCGGTGTTTGCCTCACCATCGTTCACGCCGGATGGCGCGCGTTTGGTGTGGAGCAGTGATCGCAGCGGTCGTATGCAGTTGGAAACTGCGCGCGTCTTGCCCGCGAGTGCGTCGCCCGATACCAGCGGATGGCGTGATGAACGCGAGGCGGTGCGTGTGGCCAGTCGAGTGACGACGGCCGTGTATGAGCCGACCGTGTCGCCAGATGGACGGATGGTTGTCGCGTTGTTTTATCGCGTGGACGGCTCGCACGTTGCTGTAATGTCGCTCGATACGTTGGGGCCGATGGCGCGGAACACGTGGTATCCCGATGCACGGCGCCGCGTTCTGGCGACGACGACATTCGCCACGCTAAGTGCCACGTCAAGTGCCGCGTCAGATGCCACGCCTACCGTTGGCACCACGCATCGCTACTCAGCATTTCGCCAACTATTACCGCGCTACTGGACGCCGGTGATTGGGCAAGGTCGAGACGGCGCGACGACGTATGGTGCGTCGTCGAGCAGCAGCGACATTTTGCAGCGACACACGTGGAGCGCTGACGTCGAGGTCAATCCACACACACGCGATGTGGACGTGTCGACGTCGTACCGCTACACCGGATTGGGCATTCCCGTCGTCGATTTGGATTGGTCGCAGGCGTGGGATGGCACCTTCATTGTGCAGGACGCCAAAGGTGCGGTGATTGGTGGTGTTGCACGTCGTCGTCGTTTTGCGACCGTCTCCGCGTCGTTCCCGCTGCGGCGCGTGCGACGGGCGCTCTCGATGAACATCGGGGCGCAGTATGAAACGCGTGATTTTACGTCGGATGTTGACGCGGCACTTGGCGTGCAAAATTCGTTGCTGCGACGTGGCACACGCTATCCCACGGTGTTTGCGGGCACCACCTTCTCGACGCTTGCACGTGGTGCGAAATCCATCTCGATTGAGCAGGGCGTCAATATTGGCGTCAGCACATCGTATCGCTGGCGGGAAGATGTACCGGCGCTTGGGTCATGGCGCGGTTTATTCACCGGACGTGGCTATCTGCCGCTCGATCTCCCAGGCTATAGCCGACACGTTATCCGCACGTACGTCGCGCTCGCGGCTGCAGATACGAAGACCGCGACGGAGTTCAGTGTTGGTGGCGTCAGCGGTGTCTCGTCCGAACTATTTCCCGGTGTGACACTCGGCGATCCGTCGCGATTGTTTCCGGTGCGCGGTATTGCGCCCGGTTCGCAACGCGGTATTCGCGCGATTGGTGGCACGGTGGAGTATCGCGCGCCGCTCCTCATGTTTCGCGATGCGCCCGCTCCGTTCACGCTGTTTGCGGATCGTCTGTCACTGTCCGTGTTTACTGATGCGGCGCGCGCGTGGTGTCCGAGTACGTTGGCCAAGACACTCACGCCGGTCTGTGAACGACCTGGTTCGCGTGATGGATGGATTGCGTCGGCGGGCGCGGAACTCACGATCGACTTGGCGTTGCAATACGATACGCCGTATCGGCTCCGATTGGGGGCCGCAGCGCCGTATGTGAAGCCGATTAGTGTGCCGGGTCGCGGTGCGTTTTATGTCACACTGGGTTCGTTTTTTTAACAGCACGTTTCACGCGGAGGCGCGGAGGGCGCGGAGAACAGCAAAGCATGCCGAGGCGTGGTTGTATGTTCTTGGTTCTTTGAAGGGGTATGGCGCAGACTCCGGTCTCATCGCGCCCCGTCCCCTAGCGTCCCGGCGTTGCTGTTCTCGTGTTTTCCGCGCCTCCGCGTGAACCCGCTATTCTCTCCAGCCCACAAAGCACCGATGCCCGCCCGTCCCTGGATCGCCCCAAGTGCCGTTGTTGTCGGCGACGTTTCGCTCGCTGAGGACGTATCGGTGTGGCCGACTGCCGTCATTCGTGGTGACGTTGAACGGATAGTGATTGGTGCTCGGAGCAACGTCCAAGACGGCGCTGTGATACACGCGGATCCAGGCAAGCCAACCCTCATCGGCGAAGATTGTGTGATCGGTCACCGCGCCATCGTGCACGGCAGCATCCTCGAGGATGGGGTGCTGGTCGGCATGGGCGCCATCCTGCTGAATGCGGTGCACGTCGGCGCTGGGTCGGTCATCGGTGCGGGCGCCGTGTGCACAGAAGGCATGCACATCCCACCGGGATCACTCGTTGTTGGCGTACCCGGCAAAGTGATTCGCGCCGTCTCGGCAGAGGCACAAGCGGCCACGCTGCGTAACGCTGCGCGGTATGTCGAACTGAAAGAGCGACATCGCGCCGGACTCATCCCCGCGCACTTGGACAGTGTCAGTTTGTAACACCCGCGCACTGTCGTGGATCACAGGTGGCCGCGGCAGAAAGGTGTGTAAGCAAGCAAATAGCACATTCGAATGTGTTTCTAAGCAAGCGGCGTAAAATATGACAAACTCTACCGTAATGTTTGACGACGCTGTTCGTGTCGGATTACTGCGCGGATGGTGACGGATGCGCGGAACACTCTACTATCCTAAGTGTTTGAAAACATTGGATTTATCTCACTGTCTTCACCAAAAATGCTAAAGCGTCGTTGGTGATCGTGTGTTGCCGGGACTGTCACAAAGGCTGCGTGGTCAAGGGTGAAAAAAGCACGGTGGATAACGCAACCGCTTTCGCACTTCCGTGATCTGCTTTGTGTAAGTGTAGTCTTAACAGAAGGTTACAGCTTCCCTTGCGCGGCATCACGAACCGAGTAACCTACGCGGCCCGCCGGTACGCCGATGACGGTGCGATGCCGCACCTCCGCCGCCGACGTTTGTTGCTCGCCAAAGTCCGCCCCACGCCCTCAGTCGGAGTTAGATCGAATGCCATTTTCCGCCACGCCCCCGGAAGGTCCAGTAACGTTGTCCGCCAACGCGCGGACCGTGCTCGAGAAGCGATATCTCGTCAAGGATCGAACGGGGAAGCCAGTTGAGCAGCCAGAGGACATGTTCTGGCGCGTGGCGACCGTGGTGGCGGAGGCCGACCGTCGGTATGGAGCGAGTGATGGCGGCGTGCAGGCGTTGGCCGAGGAGTTCTACTTCCTCATGACGCAGCGTCGGTTTGAGCCGAACTCGCCGACGTTGATGAACGCGGGTCGTCCGTTGGGTCAGCTGTCGGCCTGCTTCGTGTTACCGGTGGGTGATGCGTTGTCCAACGGGCACGACGGCATCTATGACACGCTGCGGTCAATGGCTCTCATTCATCAGAGCGGTGGCGGAACGGGTTTTTCGTTCTCTCGGGTGCGCGGCAAGGGCAGCATGGTACGGTCGACCACGGGCGTGGCGTCTGGACCAGTGTCATTCATGAAGCTGTACGACGCGAGCACGGATGCGGTGAAGCAGGGCGGCACGCGTCGTGGCGCAAACATGGGCATTTTGCGCGTCGATCATCCGGACGTGATGGACTTCATCGCGTGTAAAGAAGATCTCACGCAAATCACCAACTTTAATATTTCTGTCGGCATTACCACGAAGTTCATGGATGCCGTGAGGGCCGATGGTAGTTACGACCTCATTGAGCCGTCTACGAAAGAAGTGGTGGGGCAGATGCGCGCGCGTGAAGTCTGGGACAAGATGATTTTGGGCGCGTGGCGTACGGGCGAGCCGGGTGTGTTTTTCATTGATGAAGCCAATCGCTACAACCCGGTGCCGCACTTAGGCGAGTATGAGGCGACCAATCCATGTGGCGAACAACCGTTACTCGCGTACGACGTGTGTAACTTGGGCTCGGTGAATTGCGGCTATTACGTCATCAATGGCGTGATGGACTGGGATGCGTTCAAGCGTGACATCGCGATCAGCACCCACTTCCTCGACAACATCATCGACGTCAACAAGTATCCGTTACCGGAAATCGACGCGTTGTCCAAGCGCATTCGTCGCATTGGACTTGGCGTGATGGGATTTGCCGACATGTTGGTGCGCTTGGGCATTCCGTACGACAGCACGGAAGGCGTCGAGATGGGCCGACGCGTGATGCAGTTTGTTGATGTTGAAAGCAAGAAGGAAAGTCAGCGTCTCGCGGCCGAGCGCGGCCCGTTCCCCGAGTGGGCGCAGTCGATCTGGGGCCCCGATGAAACGTGTGCGCGTGATGCAAACGGCGCGCGCATTCGACCATTACAGATGTTGCGCAATTGTAACGTCACCACGGTTGCACCAACGGGCACGATCTCCATCATCGCCGGTTGTTCCAGCGGACTCGAGCCACTGTTTGCCGTTGCGTTTATGCGCAATCAGGCTGGCGTTCGCATGCCCGACGTCAACGAAGATTTCATCGCGATCGCCAAGAAAGAAAACTGGTACAGCGATGAACTGATGGAGCGTATCGCCACCTCAGGATCGGTGAAGCACGCCGAGGTGCCTATCAAATGGCAGGGGGTGTTCAACACGGCCAACAACATTACGCCCGACTATCACATTCGCATGCAAGCGGCGTTTCAACAGCATTGCGACTCCGCCATCAGCAAAACCACCAACTTCGGTTTCTCGGCCACTCAGGATGACGTGCGCGCGATTTACGAAATGGCGTACCTAGCGAAGTGCAAAGGCGTAACGGTGTATCGCGATGGTTCACGCGACAACCAAGTGTTGAGCACGGGTGCCACCGAAGGGGCGGCAGCTAAGCGTGATGGTGCGCCAATCGATGCGAAAGCCGACGCGGCGAGGAAGCGTGAACTGGGCGAACTCCAAGGCACGATTGCTGAGTTGCAGAATGAGTTGGAGCGTACGCAGAAGCAGTTGTTTAGTGCGGAGTCAGAAAACGCATCGCGTCGTGTGAAACGTTCGCGTCCAGAGACGATGCGCGGCACCACCATCCGCAAAGACACGCCGCTGGGCACGATGTTCGTGAACATCACGGAAGACGAGAAAGGACAGCCGTTCGAACTGTTCTTGAATCTTGGGAAAGCCGGCGGCAGTGCGATGGCCGATGCGGAGGCGATTGGTCGTCTCGTGTCGCTCGCACTTAGAAGTGGCATTCCGATGATGGAAATTCATCGGCAGTTGCGTGGCATTTCGTCCGATCGCGCCGTGGGTCTCGGACCGAACAAAGTGTTGTCGATGCCCGACGCGGTGGGTATTGCGTTAGAGCAGTGGTGGAGAGACAAGCAGGGCGTGCAACAAGATCTGTTGGGTGGTGGACAGCAGGCGCCCGTGAGTTCGCTCACGCCGCCGCAATCGTTGGCTGGCATTGTGCCGACGTCGCGCCCACCCGTTGGTGCCGAGCAATTGCAGCCGGATGTGTTTAGCGGTGGTCACGGTGGTGAAGTGTTCATGGGCACGTGTCCCGATTGCGGCAGTCAGCTGGAGTTTGCCGAAGGGTGCGTGAAGTGCCATGTGTGTGGCTTCAGCGAATGCGGTTGATGCGAACATGAAAGCGGCCGAGGCGACGTGGCCAAGGGTGTTGGAGAGGATTTGTGGGGTGTTGTTGGCGACGCTGTTTGGTGCGACGCGGACGTGGGGATAGGGAAGTAGAAAGGCGGCGTCTCCGGTGAGACGCCGCCTTTTGAGTTTTTTTGACTTGCCACGACGTTTTGCTCCTAACGCGCGGACTACAACACCGTCGCATAGGGCAGGGCAAAAAACACGAGGCCGATGCTGCCGAGCACGAGGGAAGCCCCCCACACCAGCCGCACCTTTGTAAGGGCGGCGATGGCCCCAAGTGCGATGGCAACTTGAAAGAGCGCAACGGCATTGGCGAACGCGTGGTGGCGCGTAAGCAGTCGCGCCGCTTCGTCCGTCTTGTGGTCGCGCTCCTTTTCCAATTCGCGAGCCTTGGCCTGAATGCCGACTTGCTCGGCGTCGTAGCGACTCGCCAAAGCTTCAACGTCCGCTGGCGATGACTTTCCGGCCGCTTGCCACGTCTGCGACACCGCGCGCGCGACTGCGCCTTTGATCCCCTTCGCTTGATACAGCGCCCACTGATCGGACGCCTGCCCCTGCAACGTGGCTGCATCGGTTTTGTTTGCGAGGGCCTCATTAACAGTGTCCCCCGCGCGCAGGGCGGCGACGGCGCCGAGCGCCGCGATCAACGCAGTCGACAGCGAAATGCGGCGTAGGAACGAAACGCCGCCCTTCTTCTCCATTTCCTCGTCGTTGGTCTCGCGCAGCGTATCGGTATCGATCTCTTGTGTTTCCGGCATATGAGGTCTTCGTTCGAAAATGAAACAGCGAGAGGATCGGCACGTTGAATGGCACTCGCACTACCCGCGCGCGCGTCTGTAGTCTTCAACGTGGACGATACGCGTCCTCTGCAGACGGCGTACGGCGTACGGCGTAATGCACGCAGTTGGCGTCCAACGGCGGCGTCCGGCGATACTGACGAACCTGATAAAGATCGCGGATGTTGAAGCTGTCGTCGTTCAACATCCGGTGCTTCTTCAGGAATGCGAACGGATCGTTGTTGCCGAAAAATGCCTTCAGCAAAATCAGGCGCCCTCTGCGCGCCGCGCGCTTTATAGCGCAGTAACGTCACCTGAATGCGCCGTTGTCGACGAGTGCATTGACATTATTTGCGTCAGCGCACTCGCCGTTCCCAGTATCAATTTATCAACGATGTAATCGTTTCCGTTCCATCCACGCATCAGCGCTGTACGGTCCCGCGCCCCATGCCGCAAAGAGCAACCAGATAAACGCGAAGAGCATCAGCAGCTCGCCGTGATTCACCCACCACAATAATTGCCCACCGGTGCCGACGTGAATCCAGAAATACCCGACGGCAGACACGCCCGACGCGACGAATGCGGTGAGGTGCGTGAACAGTCCAATAACTAAGCAGACGCCGAGGACAACCTCCAGCACACCGGCTGCGCCGAAGCGACTCATCAAGTCTGACGCGCCACCGGTCGCACCCATACCGCCAAACCAACCGAAGGTTTTTTGCGCACCATGCACAAAATAGGCGAGTCCAGCGGCGATGCGCAGCGCGGTTTGCGCAGCCGGCACGTAGCGAGCATTTAACGGCGAGATCACAGGTGTTGTCCAGAAAAAGAGAACGGGAGAAAGCGCGTCAATAAAACGTAGGCGCAAACCCGCAATTGCGGAGTATGCGCTTCTGCTTACGGATGCCGCCGTCGTCCGTCACGCAGCCGCGCGGCGTCGAATAGTGGCCCGGCCGTGACGCTCAATAACAATCGGCGTGGAATGCGTGCGTTTGATGCAACGGGGAAAGACACATCCACACGCGTGGACGACACGACGCCGTTTGCCGCAAGCACTCGCAATCGCGCACCCACGACGGCAACCGCCAGATGCCTCGGTGTTGTTGGAACGGGACTATCCCATCGTACGGAACCGGCAGTAAACAACGCCGCATCGAGTACGGAGCCTCGCCCGAGCGGTCGCACATGAAATGAACGCTCTAGCGACGTCGCCACCGTGCGATTCGCAAACCGAAACGTACGTGGCACAGCGGAATACGTCGGATCGGTATTGATGTTCGTCAACGAAAGCAGCCGACGATCCCGATCTACTTGCAACAGTTGCTCTATCAGCACTCGTCCGCCCCAGAAGCCGCGCCACGCTTCGCCATAGGCGCTCACCGAGGCGCGGCTGATGTGATCCTCCCGCACGTTGCCGAGAAAGCCAGACGTCCACGCGTCGGCCGTAATGAGACGCCCCCGTGTGGGCATCCACACGCGACCAATCCACGCATCGTAACGCGCCGCGTACGCATGCTGTGCGCGATCATGCCCGGGCGCAACAAGCACGTCACCTTCGAGTCCGACCGGTACGTCGAGGAGTCCACGCTTCGGAACAATCCAGCTCACCGTATCGAACACGGCGGCGCGCCGACTCAATCCCAGATCGACACCGGCGAAGGCCCGTGATCGCGTTGTCGCCGCAGTATCGGTGCGACCCAACATGGAGAAATCGGTACTATCGAATTCAACGCCAAGATACGGCACCATAATCGCATGTGTGGCATCGCCGACAATGCGGCCAAACTGCGCGCTGCCGAACAGCGCGCGTCGCGTAGGTACGCTGTCGCCCAAATGGCTGAATATCTGTCGATTCAGCAGCACTTCCATGCGCCACGGATCAGCAGGTGAAAGTTCGCGATGTCGCAGCGATACACGTTGCAGTTGATTGCCGGCAATACCCGACACGCCCAGTGACGCGACGACATCGGTGCCAAACAGCCATGGGTCGGTGAGCGCGAACGAACCGCCGTGACCCCGAATATTGCGATCATCGGTGATCGAGAGCGCGCGCCCAGTGCCGAAGAGATTGCGATCGTCGATGCCCCCTGACACGGTCGCCGGTGGAACGATGCGCAGCACAGGCGTGAGTGTCCACGCGTCGCGCGTGTTGATGGTGACGTTGATCGAATCATTTCCGACACACTGATCGATGGTCATCGACACATCCGCGTACAAGCGTTGACCGCGCAGTCGGCGCAACGCCTCACCCATTCGCTCTGCATTTGCGCTGTCGGCTGCCTTGTACCGCAACTGACGACGCACGACCGTGGCCGATGTGGTTGGTCGCAACACGTGCAACCACATACCGACGACCGGCATCGGACCCGTTCCGTCGGACTTGATCACAATTTGTCGGATGACCGTTCCCGCAACGCCGGTAGGCTCAGTACGCGTAGTACGCGACGTACACGGTTGCGCGCGCACAATAGCACTCCCGCAAAGGCTCGCGCAAACGCCCGCAAACCACACCGAACGCACGTTCATCGCGTTGTGGAGTCCATCAAAAATTGCACGGCCTTCGAAATAATCGGTCCTGCAACGATCATACTTTTCAATCCGTGCCCAGCAAACGGTACTTCGAATCGGCGCAAGCGCGCACCACCGATGCGTACAAAGTCTGGATCATGATGCCGGAACGGATCATTCGCACCGCGTACCAAGGCAATGCGCAGTTGTGGGTCTAACTGCGCGGTGAGTGTCAGCGTCGAAAAACTATCTGGCCCCGTTGCTTCAGACATCAGCAAATCCGCAGCGGTAATGAACAAATGACCGGAACCGCTAATATTGAGCTCCAAGACACCAACAAGGCGAGGTGGCGGCTGATACCGAGCAATCCAGAGCGCCACCTCGGCGCCAAACGAATGCCCCCCGACAATCATTGGAAGCGAATCCGCATGGAGCTCGTGTCGCGCGCACGCCATCAGCTTTGCTATCTCGACGCCGAACGTGCTATCGCGCTGCGGTTCGCCCTCCGGCAGTGTCGAAAGAAACTGTCGCACGTCAAGTCCAATCACGCCGTATCCGTCGCCTGACAGTCGCCACGCGAGATCCTGATGCGGCGCTCGAAAGGCCACGTCGTTACCTACGAGAAGGATCACTCCAACGGCGGGCGCCGTGGTTCGCGACGGATAGAAATACAACCACGGCTGACGTAACGTTGTATCCATCGGCTCGAGTGCTGACGGATGCCCGGTGGAACCGTAGTTGACGTATCGCAATGTGCCCATAACCGCCGCGACCGCGCCGATCGCGTAGAGCAGGACACGCGCCCAGCGTTTTATCGAGCGATGGTTATTATTTTGCAATGGACGCTGGTTCATCAATGTAAAAAAGATGCGGCCAAAATTTTCCGGTGAGCGCCACTCGATGGCGCGCCGCATCCCACGCGATACCGTTCGCAACGCCGCCGCGCAGCTTCACACGGCGTTTGTCGTCGGCGCTCAGCAATCCGGAAAGATCGAGCCAGCCTAGCACGCGTCCGCTTGTTGGGTCAATGCGCGCGATAAAATCTGTTTGATAAATGTTGGCCCACAATTCACCATGTACCCATTCGAGCTCATTTAACATAGGGACCGGCTTCCCAGCTTCACTCACGGCGATACGGCGCGTGACACGAAAACCCTGGCGGTCGAGCACACGAATGGAGTTGGAACCGTCGCTGAGGTAGAGCAATGTGCCGTCCGACGTCAGTCCCCAACCTTCTCCGTCGTACCGAAGACTGTCGAGGAGTGCAAGCGTCGTCGCGTTGTATACGTAACCGCGCCCCGTCTTCCACGTGACTTGATACAATCTCGCATCGAGCAACGCGATCCCTTCACCAAAATCAGACGCTGGCAGTGCAGTTTTCCGTTGTGCAACGCCCGTTGTCGCAGTGACGATGCGGACGTCCGATTTTTCAAAAAGTCCAGTGCTTTCGAACATGCGCGCGTTGTCGATAACCAGCCCTTGCGTGTAGGCTAGCGAATCGTGTGGATACGTTTGCACAGCCTTGACGAGAATGCGGGGCGTCGTCGGGTCGAACGGAACGGCAGGAGGCGCTTCATCCGCGTTGGTTGGCGGGGGAATTGTGCGCATCCCACGTGGCAACGCCGGCGGTTGCTTCGACTCGTTGTCGCTCGCTGTATCACCACACGCCATTAGTGCGAGACACGCGAGGACGATGGCCCCGCGCGCTAGCCTCATCGCGATGTCTCGACCGGTTGCGCGGAGACCATAACCATTCCGACGCCGACGGAAGCGAATGCGTGCACTTCAAGATCCACGATAAATCCCCCCTTTCCGATGAAGTCTTGCTCATGCGGCATGTCTGGGTCGCCGTTCGATCCTGGCGTTCGCGGCCTCACGCCACCTTGCACACAGCACGCGCGAAACGATCGGCAAACGGGCATACGGAGTGTCCCGGCATAGTCGTTGAGGTGCGACCGACAGCGATGGCATCGACAACTCGCAACATCATCGTCTCTACAAAGCAACGCGAGCTAGCGTCGCACCGTGGCTGGCAACAAACGCGATTGCGCTACAGATAACCTATAACATTACCATTCATGGCAACGGGAAATGCCGCAAACTGCGCGACTGCAAAGGACGCAGCCCAGCGAAATCAACGTCCGCTCGCGCGGTCGCTGGGCCGGTTCAGCGTTTTCAATTCGCGCGTTTCGCGACTCATTGGGCGCGCCGGTGGCTCCGTCCACGAGTGCACGCGCATGGGGACGAACGGTGGTGCTGATCGGCATTCACGGTCGATAGCGAGTCTTTGTCGCAGTCTCGGCAGCCATTTGGCGTCATTCAATTCGTTAATGTCACTACATTTCACGGGTACAGATCTCAGGAGATCACATGACCATGAAAAAGAAGAACAACAGCGCCATTCCGGACTTTTCGCGGAAACGACCGGTGGCGGGGGACAAGCCGGTTGTGGCTGGCGACAAGACGCACACGCCAAATCCTCGGCAACCACAGAAACCGCCAGCCAAAGCTAAAAACGGCGGACGCCGCGGTACGTGAATCTCGCGCGCCTTCACGCAACACTCGTGAAGGCGCGTCGCGAATACCCGGTACCCGTTACGTCGACGTGGGCGCGTGCGATAACAGGAACGCGCCTAAACGTGCACTTTGATGGTTCACGGCTTTACCGCACCGGCAGCGCCAGCTCTCCGCGGATCAGCGCCTGCCGTGACAGACTTGGCGTCAATCGAAACTGCCGCTCCATAGCCTTCGCGCAGTTCACCGCGCATCGATACGAAGCTGATGTCGTAGCCGAGCATACGAAGTTTCGCGATGACGGACGGCGCAAAACCGTCTTCCATTTGAATGGTGAACGGCGTTAATGCGGTGGGCACCGCACCACCACCACCACCGGGAAGAAACCGCGGCAACTCCAACGCTTGTTGGGGATTGAGACCAAAGTCGAGCGCCCCGATCAGCGTTTCATAAACAGCCGACGTGATCCACGCGTTGCCTGCCGCTCCAATCGCAAACACTGGCCGTTTTCCTTTAAATGCTATCGTTGGTGCGAGGGTGCTGCCATGCCGAGCAAAGGGCAATCGCGATCCGTACTGCGTGGGATCTGTGCTATATGACGTCAGCTTATCGTTGCTCAGAAAGCCGAGTCCTGGCGTGACATAAAAGTTGCCACCCCATGTCCCCAACGTTTGGGTGACGGCGACGGCATTTCCTTCGTTATCGGCGACAGTGAATGCGGTGGTACCCGCTGCGTGACACACGGTCATTTCGAGTGCGTGCTCCGGTCCGCACGGCGATTCGGCGCGCACCGTCGCAACGCCATCGCCAAACTCACTTGGTGCTTTTACGGCGTCGACTGTTTTGACGTTTTTCAAGCATGACAGCGTGTCACCGCGCACCTCAATTGGGCGCAGTGCTTTTTCCGCGTTGAAGCAACCCCAACGCGCTCGCGCGGTATCACGATTCACAATGGGCGCGATGTCAACCGGCCACAATGCGGGGTCGGCGATGCGATTGCGCGAGGACGGCGCTAGAAACCACGCGCTGAGCATCGCGTGAAGTGTCTTTGCGTCATCAGCATAATTTGTCGGCTTTGGAAATTGTTCTAACAGATTCAGACGAGCCACCAGTTCGGCCCCACCGCTGACGGGCGGCGCACTGGAATAGATCGTGTAGCCTCGGTAGGTGCCAGACACGGGTTCTCGCTCTGGCGCGAAGTATCGCGCAAGGTCGGACAACTTCATCGCGTTGCCTTTCGCATGTATGTCGTCCACCCACTTTTTCGCCACGTCGCCTTTGTAAAATCCGTCCGCGCCGTTTGCGGCGATCTGCTCAAGCACCCAAGCGAGATCGGGATTTCGAAGCGTGTCGCCGGCAACGAGCGGCTGGCCGTTACGAAAGAACAACGCGCGACTGCCTTCGTATTTGGCAAAGTGCTCGCGCTCTGTCGCGAGCGTGGTCGCCAGTCCTTCGCTCACGATGTATCCATCGCGCGCGGCGCGAATTGCGGGTTGGAGCAGCGCACGCCACGGCACCTTCTTGCTACCGTATTTCAGCCACGCCGCATGCATCCCGCCAACCGTACCCGGTACATTCACCAACACCGGTCCATCTGATGGATACCGACCGTTCTGCAGCAAGGCCGTGTTGGAGAGTGGCGCGTCTTCTGGAACGCGGCTCATAAACTCGATGAGTGTCGGCTTGCTCATCGAGGCCATGGTAATCACCATCTCTCCGTATCCACCAACACCACTTGCGTCCGGTTCGACAACTCCGAGTGCGAAACTCACAGCGACGGCGGCGTCTACCACGTTCCCGCCAGCGCGTAAGATTTCTAAGCCTGCTTCTGTCGACACCGGATGGGCACTCGATACTGCAGCGCGTCCCGTCGCTGCCACGCGTAGTGGCGGACGGTCTTTGAGCATCGCGTAAACACGCGCTTGCAGGTCATCTTCAGTAGCGGCGGCAATCGCCGCGGGACGATGCGTGCGCTTCACCGCGTTCCAAATTGCGAGACGCGGCGCTGCCTCGGCGCTCGAAAAATACAATTTCGCCGAACGCTCCCACACGCGATCAAACGTTTCTGCATTGTGCGCCGTGCGATCTTGCGACACCGACACTTTGTATTCAGATATCGTAACATCTGGCGCGACTGGCGCATTCACGAAATACAGTGCGTCTGTACTCAATGTACGATCGACGGCTGATCGATCGAGCCCGCGATCCGGATCACCATTGTACGCGACGGCCACGTCATCTGACTCAGCGATCGCAAGCACGCGTCCATCCGGCGACCACGCTAAGTCGCCATGTCGCGATGACGCGAAATTACTCCAGCGGCCGTTCGGTGGCACTACAAACACCCCCGCACGCGACGAATACGCGAGGCGATCGCCTGATGGAGACCACGCGATACGGTCTGCATTTCCATCGCTATTGGCGATGTTCTCTGCGGCTGATGCGACCGTGCGCACATAAATGCGGCGACCTGCTTCTGTGGCCGAAATAAAAGCGATGCGTGCGCCATCGGGCGAAAACTTTGGTGCGCTTTCCATCTGCTCGCGCGTGGTCAGTCGACGCTCGTGACCGCTGGCATCCCGCACCCAGATTCGCTGCGCCTGGCCTGCGCCGCGTACGAAGGCGATGCTGCCATCCGGTGCAACGCTTGGGGATGTTTCCGCTTGCGTGGTCCCGACAATGCGCTCGGGCAAACCCGTGGTACCATCAGCCGCGATGGTCACGCGCCATAAGTCGTAATTTCCGCTGCGATCTGAGGCGAAGACGATCGCCGATCCATCGCGCGTCCACACGGGATCTCGGTCCCAGGGTAAACCGCTCGTCACGCGCTGCACCGGCAAATCGTTGCTGCGCTGCACGAAAATGTCGCCACCAACCGCAAACGCAAGTCGGCCATCCGGCGCGTACGACGGACCGCGCGCACCACGCAAGAGCGTCGAATCAGGTGCGACCTGCAACAGGAGCGCGGATAACAACGCGATGTTCACTGTGCGATCCCTATTTAACGGTGGAGGGCTTTCGCATGATGCGAATTGATTCGATAACGTCGCCTTCTTGTACTCGATCGACAACATCCATACCAGCAGTGACGCGCGCGAAGACGGTGTACTCGTGATCAAGACGAAAATTGTCAACGAGATTGACGAACAGTTGACCGTCTCCGGTGTCGCGTCCGCGGGTCGAGATTCCAAGCGTACCGCGCACATGCGACTGGAGCCCAACTTCGTCGCGGAGGAAGGTGGGCGTGAGACCGTCGTATTCGTCGGCGCCTGGACTTCCTCCTTGAATAACGAAGTTTGCGACAATCCGATGAAAGGTGAGACCCTTAAACGTCCCACGTTCACATAACTGAGCGAACGTCGCGACCGTGACCGGCGCATCGTCAGTGAGCAGCTCTATTGTGATTGTGCCCAAATCTTTCATGCGAATAATGGCTGTTGCACCACGTAGTGCCGCGATGTCGGCCTCGGACTGGAGCGCCGTTGGTACATAGCGCGTGGTTGTCGGCAAGACGGTGTTGCCCGACTGCTGCGAAATGATCTTTGCGGCAAGCGCAGCGACCACAGGATCGACGTCAGCGAGCAGTGGGTGTAACGCTGCGACCATGCTTTTGTCATCGATCTCACCAAGGCGATTGAGCGCTGCAACGCGCGGTTCGCGTATGGTGGCGCGTCCGGTGCGCGTGAAGCGTTGCAGGGATGCAAGCAACGGCGATTGCGCACTCGCCAGTGCGCCGGTGCCCCGCAAATGTTCCGCCGCCGCAAATGCGAGACCCGCGTGCGTGCTCGTCAGACCGCGCAGCGCATCGGCGGGAGTCGTCATGGCCGCAATCGCCACATTCGGTTCACGATCCTTCGCCAACAGCGCGAGTGTTTCGTTGTCCCTCAGCACTTTGGCGGTCGTGGCTGCCCATGCACGCTCTTGCCAGATCTTCGAGGTTGCCGCTTCGCGTAGGTGAGATTTCGCCGCATCTGGCGACACTTTGGCCAACGAAACGAGCGCGTGTGCGCGAATGCGCCACGATACTCCCCGAAGCACCATCGATTCGATCACGCGGGCGTCGCAATTTCGTTGGCCCAATGCGTCGGCAACGGCCAATGTCACCATCTCGCTGGCGTCGTCAACGCTGTTCATGAGTCGCCCGCAGGTGGCCGCGAGACGCATGACTTCGTAACGCACGATTGGCGATGCATCGTCGATGAATTTTGGTGCGCCAAGCACTGCGAGGCGGCGCACCTGCGGACTCGCGTCGCGTAAGGCGATCGCGAAGGTCGTTGAATCGTGATCCCCTGCGGCGTTAAGCGCGAGCAGGCCAAGTTCACGTAATGACTCGCTCTCGTTATCGCGGATTACGCGACGTATCGCGGAGAGCGTGCCTTGTGTTGGTTGCGCGGTGCGCGCGTTGCGACGAATCAGTGACTCCAGCCCTCGCGCGGCACCAATGCGTGCGTCAAGGCTCGCGTCGGACAACCCACCCAGTAGCACTAACTCTGCCTCCGTGAACGTACTGCGCGCCGATCTGCCAAGTGATTCGTAGATCATCGCGCGCACGAGACCGCTCTTTTCACCTGGAAGCAGCGATGCAAACGCGTACGTCGCTCCCATCTGCGCCAACGCATTTATGGCTTCACGCCGCACGTCGACGTCGGCGGCGATCGTGAGGGGCTCAACGTCACGCTGCAACGCAGGACGTTCGAGTCGACCCATCGCACGCACGGCCAATCGCTGAATTTTGGTGTTCGAACTTTTAAGTCCGGCAACTAACTCTGCGGTCTTGTCCGTCCGCGCGTGTTCCAGCTCGAGAATTCTTCGCTCTGACGGATCTTGCGTGAGCAACGGCAGCAACAGCATCCACATCATAAAGGAGAGTCGGGCGCGGGGAAAATACCGGGCAGGCTCGATCACGTGCGCGGCACGGTCGAGTGTCCGCTGGAAGAATGGGGAGGCGCCAAGTGGCGCGCTAGCAGCGTTGACTGGCTCGCTCGTCAGCCGTTCGGGCAGCGCTTGCAGCGATCTATACACCAACGGCGTTGTCTCACTGTCGCCGTTGCGGCACCAACCGTCATCTTTCTCGGAGTTTGCATGTCTTTGGTTCGCACTATTGCAGCGTCGGTGCTGCTGTTGATGATGGCTGCACCCAATGTGACGTTTGGGCAACCGCCCAAGGTCAACGTGTTTGGAAATCCCGCGCACATTACGCCTGCGCCGACCACGGCAGCGATCACCGTGCGCGATTTACAGATTCGACTGTATCAGTTTGCGGATGACTCGATGCAAGGCCGTCAAGTCGGCCGAATTGGTAACATGAAGGGCACAGAGATGATTGCCGCCGAGGTAAAGCGTTTGGGTCTCGTGCCCGCGGGCGACAACGGCACCTATTTTCAAGTGCTGCCATATCACGTGCGAAAGTTTACGAATCATTCGCGGCTTACTGTTGATGGGAATCCGCTCGTATGGAATACGGAATGGACCGCCGTGGCGGGTGCGCGTGCACCGCGTGCCATCGCCAACATTGAAGTGATATATGGCGGAGTCTCCGGTGATAGCAGCACGCTCATCCCTGCGGCGCAAGGTGCCGGAAAGTTTGTCGTGCTTGGCGCATCAATACGTGCGCCGCAGGCGACTGGTCGCGGTGGTCCCGGTGGTTTTGGAGCAGCGCCGTCGTCGCCGTTCCCTGATGCCGTTGCGATCGCGACGGTGGATCTGGATGCGTTGACGCTGACGCAACGTGTCGCGTTGAATGAACCAACGGTTGCGTCCTCCGGTGGTGGAGCGCGTGGTGGTCGTGGCGGCGCGGCTTCGAGCGCACCCGTGGATTCGATGACGTTGCTCAAAGCGCAGCTCGCGGCCATGACCCCGCAGGCGGCGATTCGTCTCACGCGCGAGGGTGCCGCGCAGCTGTTTAAAGGCCGTATGCTTGAGGCCTTGAGCCCGGGCGCGAAGGGCGCGATGGTCACCGCATCGCTGGACTATGTGGAGTTACCGACTGAGTGGGCCCGGAACGTCGTCGCGATTATTCCGGGCAGTGATCCCAAGCTCAAATATCAATTTGTCGCGATCGGCGCACATAACGATCACGTCGGGATGAATGCGCCGGTAGACAAAGATTCCATTCGCGCCTTCAACATCGCGAAAAATCGGTATTTGCTTGCAGCGGGTATGAAGCAGTTGGCAGCGTCTGGCAAGATGACTGCAGATGGTTACACAGTGAACATGGACAGTATTCGAAAAATATATCCGAAGCCGCGTTTGGATTCGATTAACAATGGGGCGGACGATGATGGGTCGGGTTCGATGGGTGTGCTCGAAATTGCGGAGGCCATATCAGCCATGCCAGTAAAGCCCAAGCGCTCGACGCTCTTTGTGTGGCACACGGGTGAAGAGGGCGGATTGGTTGGGTCGGCATTCTTTGTTGCAAATCCAACGGTGTCGTTGGATTCTGTGGTGGCACAGATCAACATCGATATGATTGGTCGTGGCCGTGCGGAAGATCTTCCGGGTGGTGGACCAGACTACGTGGGCGTCGTTGGATCCTATTTCGATTCGAAAGATCTCGGCGAGACGGTGCAATCGGTGAATAAGCAACTCGCGAAGCCACTCTCGTTGGACTACAAGTTTGACGATCCGATCGCGTGGGACGGCTACAATAATATTTATGGTCGAAGCGATCACTTTAACTATGCCAAGTCTGGTGTGCCGATCGCGTTTTTCTTTACCGGCTTGCATGGTGACTATCACCAGCGCAGCGACGAACCCGAGTTCATCGACTATCCGCATTATGCGAAGATCGCGAACTATCTTCGCGATCTGGTGGTGGAAGTCGGCAATGGCCCGCGTCCTCGTCTGAACGGGACAAAGCCGGCAAAACCACGCGTCATCACGCCGTAGTCCGCTATTGTGCTGGTGCTGGTATTGCCTCAGCGCGTCTGCTCACTTCGCAGCGGCGCGCTGATGTTTGTCGTTATTGCCTGTTCCCTATTCGGGTATAAAACAGGTGCGAGTTCATTCCCGGATTTGCGTGTCCCAAGCTGGCGTTTGACAAATGGTGCATCGTGTACCCAACGGCGAGGCGGGTTTTGCGCGGTGTATCCCATTGCAGCGAAACGCCTGGTGATACGGTAAAATTCGCTTGGGTTGCGTTGCCGTACGGCACAACATTGCTGAACCACGCGGCACCGGAGGTCACCTGCCACACGAGCGACAACCGTGGGCGCAGTGGAATCTCTGCTTGCGCACTCAGCGGTGCGATGCCGAAGCCATAACTGCCGCGTGGGAGGTAGAGCGCCAAGCGTGCTGGATCAGCAACACGGTTTGGGTCTACCAGCGATCGTGGGATGCGGTTGATTGGCGCGGCACTCTTCACTCGCATCAGCGGCAACGCCTCGATCACCCAGCTAAAACGCGCACGCTTGAACGCAAACAGATCGTGCGTCCACTGCACGCCGATCACACGCAGCGAACCGTGAATATTTTCGTTCGCATTGGCAGTATATGTGCCCAGAGAGCCGCCGACCCAAATATTAAATGCATCAATGCCCGGCAAGCGCTGGAACGACGACGTGGCCTGTGCGTGCATCGGGACAGCATGGCACATGGCAATCAGCGCGCTAAAACCTGCCCGCACCAACCAGCGAGTGACCGCAGGTCTCGTGTCGATGTGCGTTTCTCCTTCCATTTCGTTCGTGTCGGCGTGCCAGAAGGCCTATAGATATCAGGGGAGCGCCGTTAGGGAATGGGGCAGCAGCACTGCTGAGGGGACGACTCGCGCGACGGAACGCCGGGCGTCACATTTGTGTAGAGCCTCCGAGTAGACTGCGGCGCAGACGACGCATACTCTTTCTCAGTCAGGAATCGCAATGACGGACGCCTCTCTCGCAGCAAAATCGCAGCCCACGAGTGAAACGGCACTGCCGGATACGGTTGTTGCCAGTGCCAACGATTTGGAGCGGCTGGAGCGCGCGCGACGCGATCTGCTTCGTGTGCATCGTGCGCTCCTTGAAACCGAGCGTTTGCGCTTCGAAAAAGTACACGGGCGCGTGGCCAACAATAGTGCGTTTCTGCAACTCGTCATCGCTGATCCATGGTTTGATTGGCTCCGTCCCATGGCGCAAATGGTGCTGATGATTGACGAGCGGACCAGCGATAAGAAATCGCTGCTCGGCACGGTGGAAGCGAAAGCGCTGTTTGATCGCGCGTGCAGCATGTTGCACGCCGATACGGACGGTGACGCATTTCAACGTTTGTTCTATCAGGCGGTGCAATCCTCACCCGACTTGGCGGTCCTCGCGCGGCAGGTCGCGTTGGGGCTCACCGCCTGAGCGCTCGCGTGCATCGCGAGTGGTCGCGGGCGGCGTTCAGGCGGGCGACGTTAGCGCGGGCGGCGCACGCCAGCGTGCTGTGCGCATTCCTCTCGTGCGTGCCTGTCACGACCCCATCTCGCGTGGTCGCCATTCAAGCGCGTGTGATCTCGTCGCCAAGTACGTCGCGCATCTTCACACCGCAGTTCGACTATCTCTGGAATAAGTACGAACAGCTGTATCCCTCTTTCCAGTACAAAGCGGTCGATTGGCGTGCGCAGCGCGCCCTTTATCGACCGCGCGCACAGGGTGCGCGATCACAAGTTGAATTCATCGCCGTCGTGCGCGAGATGCTCGCGCCGCTGCACGACTTGCATGCATTTCTGATTGATCCGCGTGGCGAAATTGTGCCAACCTATCAACCATCGGGCATGGCGAACTTTGACCGGGCGCGCTGGGCGCGCGCGTTGCGCGACGCAAGCTACGTCAGCCGCGGTAATGGCATCGGCGAGGCGATGGTTGGTGGCTATCCGTATTTCTTCATTGCGTCGTGGAATGCTCCCCTCGATGTCACAAGTCTTGATCTTGCACTCGCCCGCGCGCGCGATGCCTCGGGGCTCATTATTGACGTTCGCACCAACGGCGGGGGCAACGACGCGACGGCACTCGCGCTCGTTGCGCGCTTCGCGACGCGCCCATTCGCCGCCTCGTATGTTCAACTGCGCAACGGCTCATCACCGGCCGATCTCGATCGGCCGGTGGCGCGCACTGTTTCACCGCGCGGTGCTTGGCAGTTTACACGCCCCGTCGTCATTATCGCCGGTCGTGCGGGTTTTAGCGCCACCGAAAGCTTTGTCGCCGCTATGCGCACGCTGCCCAACGTAACGGTGATCGGTGATACCACAGGTGGCGCTTCCGGAAATCCCGTGACTTTTGCGTTGCGAAACGGATGGCAGTTCAGCGTGCCGCGTTGGTTGGAATATGGTCCTGATCGGAAGCCAATCGAAGGCAATGGGGTGGCGCCGCATTTGATGCTTGCGTGGAACCCTGACGCTTATGACAGCGAGCGTGACCCATTGATCGACGCTGCCGTTGGCGTCCTTGGCGAGCGCACGGGCGTGTATCGTATCGCGCCG
Organism: Gemmatimonadaceae bacterium; assembly: GCA_025362635.1. Lineage (GTDB taxonomy): Bacteria > Gemmatimonadota > Gemmatimonadetes > Gemmatimonadales > Gemmatimonadaceae > Gemmatimonas. Next base: position 22,221 of record JANYFO010000457.1, read on the forward strand.
GCAAGCAATGGTGCGAGTTTGTCGCGCAACACTGCCACGCCGCGACGCTAGATTGCGTGTACGTTGTTTGTATTCCGCGCCGCTGTCGAGGAAGGAATGAACGCTGCACGTCGAGTCCGCGCCGCCGTTGCACTGGGAGTGATGCTTGTGCCGCTGTTGCTGTGTGCGCAGAGTGTCCCACCACCCAAACCAAAGCTGCCCTCGTCGCTCAAAATCCCCACCACATTCGACAGTTTGTTTGCCGAGCGTGATGCTCGTGCCGAAGGTGCGTTGGGCTATTTGGGCTGCATGCAACGCACCGTCACCGCGTTGCGGGCTGGCGCATTGGGAGCGGTGCCACGCGAGTGGTCCATTGCCTGCATGCAGCAGGGGGTTGAGTGGCGCGGTGTGTTCGGTGAGTTGACCGAGCATGCTCCCGGGTTTTCCGTGCGCT
>JANYFO010000466.1 GCA_025362635.1 Gemmatimonadaceae bacterium
GCACCAGCATCTTGTTGCGACGCATACACGAAATATGGAAATGAATTGTCCGCCGAAATGTGGTAGAGCTGTTCGGTAGACTGGTTGTACCACGAACTCCACGCACCACCACCATCGAGTGAAACAATCGCGCCTTGGTCATAACCAAACAGCATGCGTTGTCCGTTGGTTGGATCGATCCAAAGCTGTTGCGGATCATCGCCGCCCGGCGCACCCTTCAAACCCGTGAACGAATTCCCGCCGTCTGTGGATTTGTAGCTCGCCGTGTTCAACGTGTACACCACGTCCGGATTTTTTGGATCGATGTACACACCGCAACTATAGCCGCCTTGTCCGTTGCGGATGCGCGTGTCAGCGGCATCCATCTGACGCCACGATGTCCCGCCGTTGTCAGATCGATAGAGTCCGTCGTTGGTGATGACGAAGACGCGTTGCGCATTGGTCGTATTCGCCACCGCGACGGACGTGCGGCCGGTTAATCGCGGCAAACCGCCGCCGGACACTTCTTTCCACGTGACACCGCCGTCGACGGACTTGAACAGCGCACTGCCAGCGCCAGCGCGCGGTGTTGACGCGGGGGCGGCGCCGCTTGCAGTTGGCGGCGGCGTGTAATGACTCACCGACGTCGCGAACACCACGTCGGGCCGATCATACGCAATGGCGAGCTTTTGCAAGCCGGTTGAATCGTTCACGAAGAGTGTTTTGGTCCATGAAGCACCGCCGTCGGTGCTGCGATACACACCACGCGATTCACTTTTTACATGGATGTCGCCTTGCGCCGCGAGCAGCACGACATCGGGGTTGCGCGGGTCAACAATGATGGACGGAATTTGCTTCGTTGCCTCAAGGCCAATGTGCTTCCAGCTCTTACCGGCATCGGTCGACTTGTAGACGCCGTTGCCTTCATTAATTGCGCCGCCCGTGACCAGGTCGCCGGTGCCGACGTAGATGATGTTGGCATTCGATGGGGCAACTTCAACGGCACCGATCGACGATACCTCTTTGATCCCGTCAAAGATCGGATACCACGTTTGGCCACCGCTTGTCGTTTTCCAAACGCCCGCTGCTGGAAGACCGATGTAGAATGTGCCGGCTTCACCAACGGCGCCTGTGACCGCGGATACGCGCCCTGCGCGAAATGGACCGATGTTTCGCCACACGAGTCCCGACAGCAGGGAAGGTTTGATTGGTGTCGCCGCCGTGAGTGCGAGCAAGGCGACGGACAACAGTAAGCGTTTTTGCATGACAACGGGCTCGGGCGAGGGTCGGGCGGGACACGATAGTTACAGCGGTTCGTCACCGTCGGCCATACGCGTCGTCGAGATCCCGTTATACGCACACTGCTTTAGCGCAGCGCTATTCGTCCATTTGGTCCTGCAATGATTGCACACAACGCGGACGTCGAGGCTTTCGTTACTGGAATAACGACTTTTAAAACGTCCAGCATGCGCACAACGATATCGAGCGACGGATGCTCTGCCCGCAGCTCCACCAACGTCAGTCCTCGCTCGGCCTGCGCCGCTGGATGTGGCGACTCACCCCAATCGATGAAGAATGGCACCAGTCCATCTGCAAGCATTGCGCGCGGATCCGTATACTCCCATGACAATTGCACGCCGTCTGGTCGCGTACGCTTTCCCGCACCTAGCTCGCCAAGGTATACGCCGTCGCGCGTGGCGACCTTGCACAATTGCGTGAGCGCTGGACTGTACACCGCCCACGTCACGAGTCGGGGCGCCGTTAACGTATCGATGCCAAACCAACGCGGTGATGCTGGTGTTGGCTGCGTGTGATCTGGTCCGACAATTTCGAGATAGGTACGTGGACCGAGGGCCAACAACGCGTTGCGTGTGCCTTTGCCTATATGTTGTCCGCCGAGTGATGCGCGAATGCCGAGTCGTGTTTCAAGTTCGGTGATACTGTGTTCGACATCGGGTGTCGCGTACACCAAGTGGTCAATCAACATTTTTGTTTTCTTGTGGCGCGACGTGCCACCCAGTGCCGATCAGCTGCACCGTCGCGCAGTTCGGACCACCATCGCGCGAACGACCTTCAATACTCACGGCGACACACGAGTTAGGTGTTGCTTGCTGTTGGCGAATCACCTCCCACGATATCACCGACAGCGGCACTTTCGCTCGACGATCCCACCGCGAGTCGAACTGTCCGGCGCGAGTGCCCGAATTCACATACATAAATCGAGCGGTTCGTGGCCCCTGTACAACGGCGCCGAGTAGTCGTGGTGGCTGGTGCATTGCCGTGTCATCAACAGTGATCATGACGTTGAAGACGATGGTTTCCGGCGAGACTGCGGAGGGCTCGGTGATCTCTGATTTGCCGTGTTGAATGGCGAAGCGCACGCCCGGCGGTGGGTGCACTACCGTGATGCGAAACGGAACGGTCAGGCGTGGTGCGGTTTGCATACTGAATAGAGGATAGACG
>JANYFO010000027.1 GCA_025362635.1 Gemmatimonadaceae bacterium
TGGCGCGACGCTACTGGTGGTCACCAATCGCCACGCGCCCAACCGCCGAGTTGTGCGGATCGATTTGGCGCACCCTGCTGCAACGGCGTGGCACACGGTGATTCCTGAGCGCGCTGAACCAATTGACGGCGTCACCACCGCAGGCGGGCGGATTTTTGTCACGTACCTGCTCGACGTGACCACGCGCGCGTACGTATTCACGCGGGACGGTCACGTTGAGCGTGAGATTGTGTTACCGGCCATTGGATCGGCGACGGGTTTCGCTGGCGAGCCAGATGCGACGTCGGTGTTTTACACCTTCACCTCGTTTACAGCGCCGCCCACCGTGTATCGCTACGACATTGCAACGGGCGTGAGTACGCTCTTTCGCGAACAATTGCTGCCGTTTGATCCGACAGAATTTGCAACCACGCAAGTCTTCGTGCCAAGCAAAGACGGCACGCGTATACCGGCTTTTATTGTCGCGAAGAAAGGACTCGTGCTCGATGGCAGCAATCCCACGCTCGCGTATGGGTACGGTGGATTTAATATTGCGCTCCCACCTGTGTTCAGCGCGTTGCGTATGGCGTTTCTCGAGCAGGGCGGTGTCTACGTGCAATGCAATTTGCGCGGTGGCGGCGAATACGGCGAAGCGTGGCACAAGGCCGGCATGCGCGAGAAGAAACAAAACGTCTTTGACGATTTCATCGCGATTCTGGAATGGCTAATTGTCCACGGCTACACGCGCGCCGATCGACTGGCTATCCAAGGCGGGTCCAATGGCGGGCTCTTAGTGGGCGCGCTCATGACGCAACGCCCCGACCTTGTGCGTGTCGCGCTCCCAGCGGTTGGGGTCATGGATATGCTGCGCTTTCACAAATTTACGATTGGCTGGAACTGGATTGCCGACTACGGCTCCAGCGACAGTGCCGACGACTTTGCGTTTCTCTCCGCGTATTCGCCGCTACATCAATTACGCGATGGCGTGTCGTATCCCGCCACCATGATTCTGACCGCCGATCACGATGATCGCGTCGTGCCCGCGCACTCGTTCAAGTTTGCTGCGCAATTGCAGGCAGCCCATCGCGGTGACAATCCGGTGCTCATTCGCGTGGAGACCAAGTCGGGGCATGGAAGCTCGTCGCTGGCCAAAAGTATCGAAGAGACGGCGGATGTGTATGCTTTCGTATTCCAGAATTTGGGCCGCGCGCCCGTTTTTCCTCACCCTACGACTGTAGCCCGTTTATGATTGCTCCTCCCACACGTGCGCTCGGTACGCAAGGCTTACGCGTTTCTGCGCTTGGCCTCGGTTGCATGGGTATGTCCGAGTTTTACGGTACAGCGGAGTCACGTGATGACGCGCGTTCAATTTCGGTCATTCATCACGCCTTGGATATTGGTGTGACGCTGCTCGACACGGCCGATATTTACGGTCCGCATTTAAACGAAGTGTTGGTTGGACGCGCGATACGTGGACGTCGCGATGAGGCGATTGTTGCCACAAAATTCGGCATCGTGCGCGACACCGCCAACGCCGCGAGTCGTGGAGTGAACGGACACCCCGATTACGTGCGCGCCTCGTGCGAGGCCTCCTTGCGTCGGTTGGGCATCGACACGATCGATCTGTATTATCAGCATCGCGTTGACAAAGCAGTACCGATCGAAGACACGGTGGGCGCCATGGCCGACCTTGTGCGCGAGGGGAAGGTGCGGTATCTGGGCTTGTCCGAAGCGGGGCCCGCGACACTGCGTCGCGCACATGCGACGCACCCGATCAGCGCGCTCCAGTCGGAGTGGTCGTTGTGGACACGCGATTGGGAAGACGACGCGTTTCCCGTCGCGCGCGAACTCGGCATTGGTATTGTGCCGTACAGCCCACTCGGCCGTGGCTTTCTGACCGGTCGGTTTGCATCGTTGGACGACATCCCGCAGGGCGACTACCGGCGCACTTCGCCGCGCTTTCAAGCGGAGCACTTTGCGGCGAACCGTTTGCTTGCGGAAACCGTGGTCTCCATGGCGGCAGCGAAGGGCTGCACGCCTGCACAGCTCGCGCTCGCGTGGGTGTTGTCGCGAGGTGAGGATGTGGTGCCCATTCCGGGCACCACGCGCATGGAGCGTCTCGACGAAAATGTGCATGCGGTACACATCGGACTCAGCGCCACCGACCTTGCCCAGCTCGCACAGCTTATGCCCCGAGACGCGGCAAGTGGCGAGCGATATCCGGGTGGCATGCGCAGTTTCGTAGACAAGTAAGCGCGTTTTCAGTACGGGCTGTACTGTTCAGCAGATGACTTTGCACCGCCTCCTGCGCCGCGTAGCGCATTGGCAACGCCATAGTACGGCGTTGCTTATGCTGCTGGTTCAGGTGGGTGTCGCGATTGCGCCGCTCGTGGAGCGCGATGGTCGGCAGGCGGTGAATCATGCGGAGCAGCGCGGAACGCGACATGCGCGCATGCACAATGAAAGCACGTGCGCCGTCTGTTCGGTGCGATCGCTGCAAGCCTCGGTAAGCGCGACGCAGGGTACGACCGCCGTGCACGGCGCACCGCGGCACATGCCCATTGCGTTCGTCGGCATTGTGACGGTGCGTGATCCACCCACGTCGAACACCAGTCGAGCCCCACCCAGTTTGAGCTGATTCGGCGCAACCTCATCGAGGAGGTTGCGGCTCTGTCGCGCGCGCACCTGCGCGCCGTTGACATCAGACACAACTGAGGCTGGCTATGCGATCGTCCTTCACGATGCTCGCGCTGATCTGGGGACTCCTGTCCTTTGGCGGCGCGTCGTCTGCGCAACAACGACCGGCAGGATTGGCTGTCGGCGATACGCTCTACCTGACCCGGCAACAAGCGATCACGCTCGCTGTTCGCGCGAATCCGCAAATCGACATTGCGCGCGAGCAAACGTTGCAAGTGCGAGCGCAGCGCGTGCAGGGCATCGCGATTGCCGACCCCGTGCTCACGACTTCGCTCGACTCACTGACGAGTGTTCGACGATTGGGCGCCGCGCCGCAACGTCCGATCGCGCTCGTTGGCGGCATTCCGTTTCCCGATAAGTTACGGCTACGCAATCGCGTGGGTAATGCAAACATCGACGCCTCGGAATCGGCGTTGCTGCTGTTGCAACAACAGGTGGCTTCGCAAACTGGTCGACTGTACGATTCAGTATTGGTCGTGCGACTCCACCGACGCGACCTGCTGCAATCACGCGAATTCGCGACCGAGTTTTTGAAACGGACCGAGGCTCGCTTTAATGCGGGTTCCGTTCCGCGCCTTGACGTCATTAAAGCACAGGTCGATGTCGCCCAAGCAGCGAACGACCTGATTGCAAGCGCTCGAGATATTGCCAACGCGGATGCGGCCCTGAATCGCGCACTCGGTCGCATGTTGGGCGCGGCACTCATTGCCAGCGATTCTCTGCTCGTTCCGATGCAGCTTCCCACGTTGGATGCCATTGAAGATGCTGCGCTTCGATTGCGTCCCGAATTGCGCACCATCGAAGCGCAGCAGCGAGGCGCGAAGGCGACGAGCTCGTTGATTCGCGAAAACGCCATTCTGCCGGACCTTACGGTCGGCGCGAACCGTGATCTCGCCGCGCAAACGGGCATTGTCTACACGGTCGGAATTGCGATGCCGATTCCCGTATTTTTGTGGCAACACACGCATGGTGACTTTGCAGAAACGCATCATCGCGAGCTCGAATTGGCGGCGACCTATCGTGATGCGCGCGCTGCGGTCGCGCAGGATGTGCGCGCGACGTATGCCACGGCGGATGCAGCGCTGCGCCAGGTGGTGTTTCTGCGTGATGCATTGCTGCCGGCAGCGCGTGAAGCGTACCGCGTTTCATCGGTGAGCTACGGCTTAGGTGGTCTTTCGGCCCTCGAAGTTTTGGATGCGCGCCGTACGCTGCTTAGTGCACAAAGCCAGTATGCGAACGCGCTCGCGGCGGCCAATTCGTCACGCTCAGATCTTGAGCGTGCCGCTGGCGCGTCGCTCTCCTCTTTTCTGATCGGAGCATTCCGTGAATAAGTCGATCGCTGTTCGCGTGGCGCTCCGTGGCGCTACGATGATTTTAAGTATCGGAACAATCGCGGCCTGCGGTGACACATCCTCCGCCTCGACCGATCGCCCCGTGTCCGCGTTGTCCGCGCCAGTCACCGCGGCCGGTGCGGCAAGCGGATTCCGCGTCACGGACGCGCAACGCGCACGATTGCAAATCGTGACGATCACGCTCACGTCGTTCCGGCCGATTGTTGAAGCAACGGGAACGGTCGCGTTCAATGGCGATCGGAGCACGCAGGTGATTTCACCAATTTCTGGTCCGGTGGTACGACTCGTTGCAGCGCTCGGTGCGCACGTCACCGCCGGACAAACGTTAGCGACGGTGTCATCACCCGATTTTGCCGTTGCGGTAGCGGGCTATCGCAAGGCCGAAGGCGCAGCGCGAAATACCAAACGTATTTTGGATCGCGACGAGCAACTGTTTGCGAACGACGCGCTGGCGCGAGGTGACCTTGACCAAGCCCGCACGGATGCCGCCTCGGCGCTCGCTGACCGTGATGCCGCCGCGCAGCTGCTGCGATCAATCGGGATCGACGAGACCATCATTGCCGCGATACATGATGGCAAGCTCGTGCCGCAACTCGAAGGCGCGATTCGCGCACCGATTCCGGGCACGGTTGTGGAGAAATTGATCAATCCAGGCCAGTTGGTGCAAGCTGGAACGACGGTGGCGTATAGTATCGCCGACTTGTCGACGATGTGGGTAATGGCCAGCGTCTACGGCGGCGATGTCGGCACGGTGCGCGCGGGCGAATTGGTGGATATTCTCACTGACGTAACGCCATTGCCGATCGCCGGGCGTGTTGATTTTGTCGCCTCGATTGTCGATCCGGGGACTCGGGCCACGACCGTGCGCATCCTCGTGCCGAATACACAACAGTTTCTTAAGCGCGATATGTTTGTCCGCGTTCGTTTTCACGCGATTCGAGAACGCATGGGACTTATCGTGCCCGCAGCATCAGTGCTGCGAGATGATGACAACTTGCCATTCGTTTTCATTGCGAATGGTGACCGGACGTTCTCGCGGCGACACGTCACGCTGGGCGCGGCGGTGGAAACGGGTTACGAGATAGTTGACGGGCTAAAAATTGGCGAAAACGTCTTGGCGAACGGCGCGCTCTTCGTGCAATTCGCGGAGCATCAATGAGCGACCCTACATCGGCGGCACCGCAGAACGCTGAGTCGAATACGCATGTGGGGCCACCCTCGGTTGCGAACCGCGTGGTACGAGCGGCGTTAAACCAACCGTTTCTTGTGGCAATTTTTGCGCTGACACTGCTCGGTGTTGGCGTGTGGTCGTTTCTTCGCTTACCGGTTGACGCGTATCCCGACCTCTCGCCGCCCCTGGTTGCGATCACTACGGCGTGGCCTGGTCACGCGGCAGAGGAGGTGGAACGATTAGTCACGCTGCCGATTGAACGCGAGATGAATGGCATTGAGCGGGTGAAGGTGGTCCGGTCAGTGTCGTTGTACGGACTCTCGCATGTCGTGCTCACGTTTCAGGATGGCACGGATCCGTATTTTGCGCGGCAACGCGCATTTGAACATTTGCCCGGTGTCACATTGCCTACCGGCGTATCAGCCGGAATCGAACCGCTGTTTTCACCATCCGGACTTGTGTACCGCTACGTCCTGGAAAGTCCCGATCGGTCGGCAATGGAGCTGAAAATTATTAACAATTGGGTGCTGTCGAAGGCGTACAAAGCGGTGCCTGGCGTCGCGGACTTGGGCGGACTTGGCGGCGAGACGATGGAGTATCAGGTGTTGTTGGATCCCAGCAAATTGTCTGGCGCTGGACTTGCCGTTTCGGATGTATCCACCGCGCTGAGTGCGAATAACAACAACGCAGGCGGCGGATTTTACAGCGAAGGCGGACAGTTTTATTACGTGCGTGGTTTAGCTCGAGTGAACACGTTGGCGGACATAGGCAACGTCGTGCTCGCGACGAAAAACGGCACGCCAATTTTGGTGAAGGATGTCGGTCGCGTAGAAATTGGCCAGGCACCGCGACTCGGTCAGTTTGGATTCAATGACCGGAATGATGCCGTCGAGGGCATCATTCTCCTGCGCACGGGCGAACAGGCGCAGGTGGTGTTGGAAAAGGTGGAGGCAATGACACGTGACTTAAACGAGCACGTGTTGCCGAAGGACGTGAAAATTCACACGTTTTACGATCGGCGCGACCTGATCGCATTGACCACGCGCACGGTTGAGGACAATCTGGTCCGCGGTATCGTCCTCGTGATCGTGGTCTTGGTGTTTTTTCTGCTGGATCTTCGATCCGGGCTGATTGTCGCCCTGACCATTCCGCTCGCGTTGTGCTTCGCGTTCATCTGCCTCGATCTGCGGCATATTCCGGCCAACCTATTATCAATTGGCGCGATTGATTTTGGTATTTTGGTTGATGGCGCCGTCGTGATGGTCGAAAATATTCATCGACAGCTTTCGCAGCGACACGGAACCAGCTACACGTTGCGCGAAGTCATCACGTCGGCAGCAGCGGAAGTGGACCGACCAATTGTCTATGCGACCGCGGTGATTATTGCAGGGTTTCTGCCCATCTACGTGCTGAACGGCCCTTCAGGCAAACTGTTCGCACCAATGGCCGACACCACAATCTTCGCCCTTGTGGGCGCACTGTTACTGACGTTGACCGTGGTGCCAGTGCTGTGCACGTGGTTCATGCGCGGGGGCGTTCGTGAACGCCGTAACGTGGCGTTCGAGTGGATCAAGGATCGCTACGAGTCACTGCTCGACTGGAGCTTGGCGCATCGTACGACGGTGGTCAGCGCGAGCGTCCTTCTCTTTGCGGTGTCGCTCGTCTTAGCCTTTCGGGTTGGCGGCGAGTTTATGCCGAAGCTTGACGAAGGTGCAATGTGGGTGCGCGCAACAATGCCGTACACAATTTCGTTTGAAGAGTCGTCCAAGATTGTACCGGAGGTGCGAAAGATCCTTGCGTCGTTTCCCGAAGTGACGACGGTTGCATCGGAGCACGGTCGAGACGATGCTGGCACCGACCCGACGGGGTTTTTCAATGCCGAATTTTATGTCGGGCTCAAACCGTATGATGAGTGGACCGGCACGTATCGGACGAAGGCGGCGCTCACCGAACGGGTAAATGAAAAATTAAAAGTCTTTCCCGGTATTCAGTTCAACTTCACGCAGCCGGCCGAAGACGCCGTTGACGAGGCGGAGACTGGGCTCAAGAGTGCGCTGGACGTCAAAGTATTTGGCGCGGACCTGGGCGTGCTTCAGGCGAAAGGACTTGAGTTGAAGCATGTGTTGGAACGCGTGCGTGGCATCACGCATGTGACGCTTGTGCAAGAACTTGGTCAACCGGCATTAACGATTCAAATGGATCGGGCGCGGATGGCACGCTACGGTCTCAGTGCAGCCACGATCAATGGCCTCATTGAAGCGGCTGTGGGTGGGAGCGCGGCAACTCAGGTTGTGCAAGGCGAACAAACTTTTGACTTGGTGGTTCGACTGCAGCCGCAATTTCGACAATCACCTGCGCAGATTGGCAATATTCTCGTGCCGACTCCATCGGGCAGTCAGGTACCGCTGCGCGAAGTGGCGACGTTGCAAATTAGTAACGGCGCGTCGTTCATTTATCGGCAGAACAGCAGTCGATATATCGGCATTCAGTACTCAGTCGAAGGCCGCGATCTTGCGAGCGCCGTGCAAGAAGCACAAGCGCAAGTCGCCAAGATTGTCAGCATGCCCACCGGATATCGCGCGGCATGGGGCGGTGAATATGAGGAATACACCGCCTCGCGCACGCAGCTGCAGGTCGTGCTGCCCATCACCGTGGCGCTGATCTTTCTTCTCCTCTTCTTCCTGTACCACAACTTCAAGTTTCCGGTGATCACGCTCATCGGCGTGGTGCTCTCTGGGCCGATCGGTGGCATGTTAGCACTCGTGCTCACTGGCACGCATTTCTCCGTGTCATCAGGCATTGGATTTCTCGCACTCTTTGGCGTCTCGGTGCAAACCGCCGTGGTGTATATCTCCTATGCCAACGAGCTTCGATTGCGCGGAATGCCAATAGCAGGCGCGACACGCGAAGCCGCGCTGCTGCGCCTACGGCCAATCATGATGACGGCGCTTGTAGCGGCGTTTGGCTTGCTCCCGGCCGCGATGGCGACCGGTGTTGGTACCGACTCCCAACGACCATTTGCGCTGGTGATCATCGGCGGACTCTTCTCACGATTGCTCATTAGCGTGTTTCTCATGCCCGTATTGTACGAGATGGTGGCGCGACCCGGCGATCATTTAGAAGTCTGACGAGTACGTCGGAGGGCAAGGGGCGGATGCCGATGCCCACTTGCCCAGCGACGTCGCACCCGCGCAGTTTCGAGCATGTCATCAGCGCAGCCACACGGAGCGAGGGACGTCGCACAACGTCGTGCGCTTGGACACCATCCCATCGCGGCACAACGCGCACGCAACGCACGCATTCGCGAGCAAGTCGAAGCGATAGCACTAACGGCGATCGCGCAGTCACCATCCGCGAGTTCTGAGGGTGTGGTTGACGTTATTGGAGTGATTCCGGCGAACACGCGCGAGACCGCACGTTTGCCCGCTGGCACGCGTCGCGTTTTTCTCACGCGATTGGCCGAACGTCTGCACACAGTCTTTTCGAACGTACCCACGTCGGACGCAGTCTCGATGACCGCGCAAAGCATTGCCGCGATGGATCCGCCACCGAGCGATCGCGCGGACGCCGCGACTATTCTTGGGCTGAGTTGCGGTACGTGTCGCGGCGAATGTTGTACCGCAGGTGGAGATCACGCGTTTTTGCGAGCAGATAGTCTCACGCGCGTGCGCGCGCAGCATCCCGAGGCGAACGAAGGCGAGCTACTCGCGTCGTACGCGGCGCATCTGCCCTCGCGTCATTATCGTGGCTCGTGCGTGTACCACACCACCGCGGGGTGTGCGCTGCCGCGCACCATGCGATCCAACATTTGCAACCGCTACCTCTGCGGCGGATTGACGCAACTGAAGCGCGCGCTAGAGCGCGGCGAAGGCAACGCCGCGTTCGTTGGTGCCGCTGATTCGGTGCATTTGCGTCGAATGGCACGCATTGATGGGCACGGTGCCAAACCCATGACACTGAAGTAACGCATCCTCTAATGCGCGTACGACGTGTGCTAGCCGCGTGCAGCGCGTTGGTAACGTGCTTCGTTCGCGTTTGCCGTGGCGAAGAGATCCAGCATCGGCGCCGGATACGCGGTGAGACTGTCCGTCCGTAATTCGGGAATCCAATGGCGGGAAAATTCACCACGCGGATCGTACGCTGCGCTTTGTTTCTCTAGATTAAAAAATCGAAATCCGCGGGCGTCATTTCCAACGCCGGCTGCATAAGCCCAGTTACCCCAATTGCTTGATACGTCGTAATCCACAAGCAAAGACTCAAACCACTCGGCACCGAGACGCCAATCGATGCCCAGATTTTTGGTCAGAAAACTGGCGACGTTTTGACGCGCACGATTGCTGGTGTACCCTGATGCCGACAGTTCGCGCATCGCGGCGTCGACGATCGGGAAGCCCGTGGTACCCGCGGTCCACCGCGCAAAGTCCGCGCGCGTAGACGCATCGCGCATCGATCGCCACGGGAATCGAGAGGACTGCAATCCCGTGATGG
>JANYFO010000053.1 GCA_025362635.1 Gemmatimonadaceae bacterium
TAGCAGCTCAGAGCAGCCGCCGCCAACGCAGAAAGGTAAGCAGTGCCACACCCAACGCGAGCTGCACCACCAGCAGCACGAAGAACCCGTACGGAGAGTCCGCAAACGGGATTCTGGACACATTCATGCCCCACATACCGCTCACTACAACAAACGGAATCGACATCGTCGCCACCACGGACAAAGCCTTGGTCGTCGCGCCAAGTCGATTTGACACTTGCGTAAGATACGAATCCATCGTGCTACTCAGGAGTTCGCGGTAGGTGTCCAGCGAGTCGTTGATGCGCAGCACGTGATCGTAGATGTCGCGAAAATATATCTGCACATCTGGCGTCAACAAAATGCTTGGCCGATTCGTGAGCACGTTGAGCACCTCCCGCGACGGCTGCAAGTATCGACGGAGTGATAGCACCAACCGCTTCACCAGAAACAGGTCGCGTAGCGCGGCCTCATCAAACTTTACAAAGACGCGCTCCTCTAAGCCGTCAATAAACTCATCGATTTGATTGAGAATCGGGAAAAAACTGTCAATCGTATCGTCCAGAATCGCGTGGAGCGCACGCTCAACGCCACGCGTAAGCAGTTCCGGTGAACGTCGCAATGTATCCGCGACGCGTTCAACACTGGGCAATTCACCGGCATGCACGGTCACGAGATAGTGTGCGCCGAGAAAACAGTAAAGATCCTTCGTTTCGAGATCGTACGGGTCGTCAGTGCGATGCGCGAATGCTATTCCGCGAATGATGATGAACAAATATCCATCATACTCTTCGAGCTTCACGCGCGAATTTGGATTGAGGGTGTCTTCCACCGCGAGCGGATGAAAGTTGAACACCTTTTCCAACAGTGCGTGCTGCGATCGCACGGTTGAATCGATGTCCACCCACAACGGACCGCCCTCAACCAACAATTGTGGCACATCGCGCGGATGACAGTCAATCACGTCGCCGCCGTTCGGCGAGCGATAAATCATGCGCGGTAACGCGTCAGCGACGATCAATGTCATTCCACAAGCTACGCGAGCGCCTCAAGGTGCGCGATGACTGCCTGAGCGACGACGTCGGGCGCGTAGCCGCCTTCAAGCGCACTTACGAGGCGACCTTCGCACCAGCACTCGGCCCGCTCAACTAACGCGAGCGTCAGGGTACGGATCTCGGTCAGGGTCAACGTAAATGCGCCAAGTGGATCGCCATCGAGACAGTCGAAGCCCGCGCTCAGCAGCACGAGATCCGGCGTAAAGTTTTCCGTAGCCGCGTCGACCGCATTCAGCAGTGCAGCAACGTACGCGGACGGTGGAAGGGACGGTGCCATAGGCACATTCCACACCGTTTGCAGTGGCCCACGATCGGCGGCAGCTCCGGTGCCGGGGTACCACGGCCACTGATGCATCGACACAAAGTGAATGCGCGGTTCGTGTTCGACGAGCGCTTGTGTGCCATTGCCGTGGTGCACATCCCAATCGACGATCAATATGCGTGCACATGGGTGCGCGGCCAACGCGTAGTGGGCCGCGATCGCTACGTTGCCGAACACGCAAAACCCCATGGCGCGATCATGCATGGCGTGATGACCAGGCGGGCGTATTGCCGAAAAGCTGCGCGTTGCACGCCCATCGAACGCCATGTCAACTCCGTCCAGCACGCACCCTACACCCGCAACAGCTGCATCCCACGACCCTCCACTGACCACCGTATCTGGGTCAAGTCTGCCACCTCCGGCAGCAACGAGTGCTGCAACCCGTCGCACGTACGTTGCGTCATGCGCGAGCTCCAGCTCTGATGAGGTGGCATGTCGTCCTTCGTGATGCAACAACGTCTCGAACAATTCGAGTTCATGTCGCAGCGCACGCGAAATCGCACGGAGTCGGCCAACGTGTTCCGGATGTTCCCATCCCGTGTCATGGCGACCACAGTCCGAGTGAGAGATAAGCGCGATTTGGCGTTTCATATGCTCAGGGTCAAAAGCAGAAAAGAAACAGACAAGCTACGGTGCACCACGCAAGCGCCGAGACCTCCATTCACCGAGCAACGCAATCACGGCGAATACGTAGAGTAGCCAGCGACGTGATTGGGTATGCTCGGTGGACGATGCAACGAAAGGAAGCGCGCCGGATGTGCCCCACCGCGCGACAAGATCAGCGTACGGTGCTGCGTCACCGGGCCACACCGTTGCGAACTTATCGCGATTTGCTCGTGGTGCGAACGCAACGTCACTGACTAACGCACTCCACCAGGCACGATGCGCTACGATGCCGTCGTCATCGCCTTCCATGCGCCAGCGCCACGTATCCCAGTAGCCACTGACCACGACGCGTCCGGCACCGCGCCGTTGCACAACGACTGCCGGCGTGCGACGCGCGCCGGACCCGTCGTACTGCAACACTATGGCGCGTGCCCGCGGCGTAAGCCGCCACATCGCAAGTCCATCCCGCGGCACAGCGGTGAGCAAAGCGCCCGGGACCGCGCTGCGTGGTTCGTTGACGATCGCGGGGACGATCGACGTGAGCGACGCGTCGCGCAGTGCGTCGCCGGCGAGGACCACTCCGCCACCTTGTTTGACGAAACGCGTCAGCGCCGCGACACGAGCCACCCCACTATCCAACACCACGACCGCCGCAAAGCGTGACGTGTCCAACGTTGATGGCGTACCAATCCTCACTGACGTCGTTGGCGAGAGCTGCAGCAAACCGTCAATCGTCCAGCCGCGCTCTTCAAGCGCTGCTACCACGAACTTCGCTTCCCAACCTGCACGGGCCAACAACAAGACATGCCGCAGTGCAGGTAGGCTTGGAAGTTCGACATACGCCCGCGATGCACCGCGCGACGCGGTTGGACGTCCGGCAATGCGTGTCGCGCGGAGCGCAAGCATATCAGTCATTCCTGAATCAAGCACGCCTACGGCGTCGTGCAGCACCAGCGCGGGCGCAGGATGGATCATCAAACTCGAACCCACCGAACTTCGCAAAAGCACTCCGCCGTTCGGATCGAGGATCGCCTCCGCGGAGAGCGCAATTCCGCTGGCATTCGTGCCGTCATGCCACGTGAATGGAACACCCGCAGCAACTGCGGCCGACATCGCGCGTCGCGCCGCAAGAGCGGGAACACTTCCGATATCAGCAAACAACCGTGGCCAACTCGCTGAAGTCGCATTGGACTCACGTGCCAGTTCGCGTGCAAGCTCGCCGACCGTAGTCAGACCCGTCGTGTCCAAAAACGCAGCGCGCGATATCACGGCAGCAGACGCAGTTGGCATCGCGGATTCGCGCCAGAAGATTCCCACCGATGTCGCGAGCGCGGCCAAGGCCACCACACGAAGCACAAGCTCCACCGCCCGACGGGTGTGTGTTTCCATCATCAACGCGTGAGCGCGTACACCACGAGATTCACAGCAAACTTCGTGTTGTCGATAGAAAGAAAGCGCTTGTTATCCGGATGGTAACTCCACTCGGAACTGTAATCTTTGTTGCTATACAAAACGGAAATGCGCGTGCCTAACAGCACCACCTCTAGATGCTCGTGTATGAGGTTGTCTCCCCAACCGTTCATTTCGTGCGATGTAGTTGGCGGTCCATTTTCGAAATGAAAAAATGCCTTGTAAAGCTCGTGCGTGTTGGGCAGTACAACGAGCGGTCCGGCAACGCGACGAATCTCGTCCCGAATCGTTTTGTTGAATGCGCCGTCTACGTCGTGATTATGATCATCGACGAACAAGAGGCCACCCCGTTGCAGATACTTATGTAGAACATCCGCTTCCTTCGTGGTGAAGCGGACGGGCAGATGCCCAGTGAGGTACAACAAGGGATATTGAAAAATGGCTTCTGATGCGAGCGGCACTGATACGCCCTGCGGTCGCACTGGCAAACTCGTGTAGCGCGCGACGGCATCGATCACGTTCGCCGGAACGAGTGGTGCGGAATCCCAATCGCCCGATTCATACTGCGCCGTCGCAAAAACGAATGCGTCTGATATCCACCTCACGGGGAGCTCGCGCGCGACCACGCGCCGCCATTCTCACGCACGATTCCGCCAAGCACTCGCCGTGCCTGAACGAACCGCGCAGTCACGTCCTCACCACGACGAAGTGCGAAAAGCAATGCGTCGAGCGCGCGCGCAAAATCCGGCGCATCGGAGACGGACTCCAATCGGAGCACGGCGATCGAGTCTCGTGCATCGGAGGCGTTCCGCGCGGCAAGCACCGCCGCCGCAAGCAGGCGTGTTTCACGCGCTGCGGACTTTACAGACAGTGTACCGCGCGCGATGCGTGCGTTCGTGATACCGGTGTCACGACCCGCCAGTCGCACCTTCGCAAGATCGACGATGACCGTCGGCGACTTCCCGCGTAGATAGAGTCTCGAGGCCGCACGCGATCGCTCGATCGCCGCGAGGGCAATCTTCATGTGCGGAATCGCACCTTTTGTGTCGCCCTGCTCTAACGCTCGGCCCGCATCCCACATCGCATTGTATGCTTCGAGGAGTGGCTTGTTGATCGCCACCACCGGAGAATCATCGCCTTCTTCTTCGGCTAATAGATCTGCTTTACCGATTGGTGGTCCAGCCTTATCAGCAGCGCCTTCCGCATGCGCTCCGGAGGACGCACCTCCAAGTCGTTGAAAGACCACGTCGCCAACGGCAAGGCGCAATCGCACCTGATCCCGAGCCAGCTTGCTCGATTCGTCCAGCAATACAGGTCGCGCCAAACGAAGACGACGCGCCGCAAGTTTCTCCGTGAGCAAGAGCAGCATACGCTGACTCATCAATGACTTATCCACTTCCGGTGGAGGCGCGGGGTCCACGTCGATCGAATCGTACTCCGACACGCGAGCAATACGAAACGATCGCGTCTCACTCGTTCCTATCTCGCGCGACGCAGCGGGATGGGCGTCGCGCGCGACCGCTCGCAAATGAATGATATCGCCAGGTCCAAGCAGCATCGAATCCAAGTTCAGCGCGACGCGTAGCACCGCGTCGCGAATATTTCCGTCGTGGTTTCGGGCGTAGGCGCGCGCGCCGACACGCACCGTACGAGCAGTGAAACGCTCTCCTTCGCCACTACTCACGATCAATTCAAAGGCCGCGTTCGCGAGGCCGAGGTCATCATGGAGCATCGCTTCAAGCGGCAGCACGCCGGTCGCACGACGCAGCACACTGTCGCGAGCGGGAAGCGTCAGTTTAACGCGCGGTATCGAATCCGCGTATCCGTCGATTAACAACAATCGAGTTACGGATCCTCGCGTCACGCGCAATTCCGTCGGCAAGGCGACTGTAGTAAGCATCATTTGCCATCCGTTCGCTGTTGCAATCGCAGCGATATGCCAAGCAGCTGTGCTCGAATCCGCAAGGACGCGCGCGCTCAGTGACAGCGGCACATCTCCGCTACCAACAAGCTCCAAGCGACTACCTGCGAGTGCGCGAACAGACTCGGCATCGCCACCGTCGACCACGCGCAACCCCGCATAACTCGGCGGGATAATGCGCACACGCCAAGCACCAATAGGTACACTATTTTTCGAGATGGCGCGCCCCGTAAAAACGAGCGCGTCAGAATCTGCATTTAAAAACGCAGCCGGCCGCGCATCACGTAGAAAAACCAACAGTGCAACGACGCCAATGGCGAACAGCGCAGGCCCGCGCAGCTGATGCGCCGTGGCGGCGCGTAAGGCATGACGCATTTGAAGCGTCGCGGCATCGACGCGAGCGATCGTCACGTTATACGCGTCAACGAGACGGATATCTGTTGGTGACGCCAGCGCGGTCATTGATTCTGACTCACCAACCGAAACCGCGCGCTCAACCAACGTCACTAACGCAAAATCTGCCGGCAGTTGCTCCTCCATCCAGAGGGCTGCACGCACGGCATCAATTCGCCCGCGACGCCGCTGTTGCAATGCAAGGAGAACGAGTGTCACGCCCAGCACCACTAGCACCACCAGCGAAGTCGAGGTATACGCTTCCAGCGACGCCAATCGCACAATAAGCCACGCCGCGCCCGCTGCGCCAAGCGCGACAAGTGCGGCGCGTATCCAGACGAGTCTCGTGAGGGAACGTCGCACCGATGCAACTGATACAAGCACGGAGACGACGCTCGCCATCATGCGGATGCTTGGAGCGGCGTACCGACCGCGCGGCGGCCATCGCGTATCGCCCACTCCACCAACAGCAACGTCATCGCGAGTAACAACAGCAAGGGTGCGAGCCACGCCGGCTGTGACGATGTCTCGTCCTTACCAGCACTACGGAACGCAGCAGCAACTGCAAGCGTCGCGTGTTGTGTTGAATCGTCGGCCACATCCGTGATGGGCACGACACGGCGTTGCACGCCGCACGGTGTAATAAGCGCATCGAGAAGACCTCGCGCCGACTCGCCGAGGAGCCCGTCGCCCGAAGAAGGCAGCGCAATGCCAACGTGGCGCACGCACCCGCCGTTCTTCCGTTGCTCCACCACCGCCGCCTCGCCATCGCTCCACCACGCAATCGCGCGTGACGTACGCAACAGTTCCGCCGGAGCCCGCGCGCGCCGTGTGAACGGTGCGACCATCGCGATCCCGCGCGCGGCAATCGCGCCCACTGTATCGTTGATCGCGCGCCAGTGTTCTGGCATACCGTCTGTGGGCCAAAGCACCGTGACGCCATTGCCGATGGCCGTCGTGTCGATGGCGTGGCGAAGCACGCGCACCGTTCGCGTTCGCCTCACCGGAGCAGAACTTACGCCAAGAACAGCGACCGCGTGTGATGCGTATGCCGCTGCCACCGCGTCATCGACCTCCACACTTGTCACGTGCACAATCACTTGCACGCTGGAGTCATTGATTGACGCCGACGCCAGTGTTGTAGGCAGCGCTGTAGGCTGTGCCGCGTACACGCGAATCGCGCCCGGCCACGCCGTTCGCCATATGCTCCACGCGTCGCTGCTGGCGCTGCCGCCTGGCGGCAAGACAATGTTGAGCGCAAGCGAGTCTTTGTCGCGCAGCGAAGGGACAACTCGTGATGCAGCGCGCAACGCCAATGGGAACGCCGCCGCAAGGTCTGCTCGCATACCGCTTGGGGAGCCGTCTACCGCGGCAGTATCGCTCCACACAATACGAATATCCCCGTAAACGGCAGCATTCAACTCGCGACCTGCGTGTACCAGCGTCAAGAGCGCACCGCTGTCTCGCATCCACGAACGATCCGCGACGACAAGATTGACGACACGTCGTGAAACGGGCATCCATCGCGGACCGGCGAACGCAATACCCGCGAACAGCACCGCGAGCACGCGCAGCAATAGCAACAGCACGTCACTCGGATGCGTCGACCGCGAGACGGCGCGTGCGTCGCGCGTCGCGAGAAAGCGTGCGGTTGGTAACAGTAGCACCGGCGGTCGTCGCACTGACAGGAAATGCAACGCAGTAATTGCCATCGCGCCGAACGCGGCCACGCCAAGCACCCACGGCATCACGAAGCCGATCACAAGCGAGCACCCTGGACCGAAACGACTTGTCGCACGAGTCGCGGCAAGGGCGCGTCCGTTCGCACCTCAGTGTAGCCCGCCCCTGCAGAACGCCAACGACGCGCCGTGTCCGCGCGAAATTCAGCAAATTGTGCGTGGTAAGTCGCTAAGGCACGTTTATCCAACACGCGCTGGATCTCCGCATTCTCCGGATCCGTCGCAAGATAAACGCCGGACGGTGGCGCAATCTCTTCAGCCGCCACCACGTGCACGCATTCAACGATGGCGCCGGCAGCCGTTCGTTGCGCCGCGGTTCGCAACAACGCGTCAACGTCACCCAACAAATCCGAGATGATGACGATCCGTGACGACGGCGGCGTCATGGTTAGCAACGGTGCGAGCGGCTCGCTACCACCGCACGTGAGCGCATCGAGCGTCCGCGCCATCTCGACGATCGTACCACCGCGCGCACGCGCGGCGAGCCGCGTTATCCCATCCGCACTCACTGCGAACAGACCAACAGGATCACTTGACGTATTCGCAATGGTGCCGAGTCCAATCGCCACCGCCCGCGCAACGGACCACTTTGTAGCAATGGATAAACTGCTAGTGTTTGGGAATGCCATGCTCGCCGAACCGTCGACAATCAACCACGTAGCAACGAGCGCGCGATCGTCCGTGAGGCGGACAAATGCGCGGTCGCTCCGCCCTAACAACTTCCAATCGAGTTGCTTTGGATCATCACCCTGTCGATACACGCGATACTCAGTGAATTCACCGGAAGTACCGCGCTGACGTGATCGATGTGCGCCCGGAAGCGCGGCATCGACGGCCCGACGCGCGGGCCAGCGCAGTCCACGCAGTGCATCGAGCAGCGGACCATAGTCGCTCACGCGTAGTTCCAGCGTCGCACGCGCGTCAGGAAAAAATCGCGCTCGACGGCGGCACCACGTGCGCCAACAACGCGTCAACAATGGGTTCTGCCGACACACCGTCGGCTTCCGCCGCAAAGTTTGGCAAAATGCGATGCCGCAAGACGGGCAACGCCACGCGCCGTATGTCGCCTGGTGCAACGGCCGCACGACCCGCAAGCAGAGCCGCCGCCTTCGCGCCGAGGATCAGTGCTTGACCCGCGCGCGGCCCTGCGCCCCACCGCACGTATTGGCGCACAATCGCGGGCGCCGTGGCTTCGCTAGGACGCGAGGCACGCACAAGCTGCGCCGCATATCGTAACACAAGTTCGCTGCAGGGCAGTTCGCGCACGAGTCGTTGCAACGCAATCGCTTCCTCTGCCCCAAACACGGCGTTTATCGCCGCACCGCGACGTCCGGTCGTCGCACGCAAGATCGCGATCTCCTCCGTTTCATCCGGATACCCAACGCGAATGTCAAACAAAAAGCGATCGAGTTGTGCCTCTGGCAACGGATACGTGCCTTCTTGCTCAATTGGATTTTGGGTCGCCAATACAAAAAACGGCTCCGGCAAGCGCATCGTTTGTCCTGCGGCCGTCACACTGTGCTCTTGCATCGCCTCAAGTAGCGCGGCCTGCGTGCGCGGCGGCGCACGATTGATTTCATCCGCAAGCACGATGTTTGCGAAAATCGGTCCGCGCACAAAACGAAACGCTCGCGCTCCATTCGCACCCTCCTCAAGAATCTCTGTACCCGTAATGTCACTCGGCACAAGATCCGGCGTGAACTGAATGCGACGAAAGTCAAGCCGCATGGCTTCTGACAAAGATTTGATCATCAGCGTCTTCGCGAGCCCTGGCACGCCAACGAGGAGCGCGTGCCCGCCAGCGACGAGTGCCATCATGATCTCTTCGAGTACTTGGTCCTGTCCAACAATCCGCTTTCCCACTTCCGCGCGCAGACGCTGCGCTGCGGCAACAAGTCCAGCGGCGCGTTCGGTTGAAAACTCGCTGGTGGCAATCTCGGCATGCGTCACCATTGGCGTCGTCATCGCACCGCTCGTCTGCGACGAGACATGAGCAAAAGCGTTGATCCGTCAATTGCGCCGCTGGACTGTACTGAGACACCCTCGTTCACAATTTCAAATCCGCCTAATTTGATGACGTATTCATCGATCGCATCGACATCAGGCATTAATGCACCCATTGCCGCTTGCTTTACATCGCGCACGAGCACGTCCGGTGCGACTTCAATTTTGATCGTATCCCAAACCTCCGCACTTTGCACGCGTAATGTCCACACGAGCGGTGCGCCGTCGTTTACGAGTCGGATGGGAGCGGTGCGTGTTCGCAACGTCGTAACGAAACGACCGCTCATGGCAGCACCGGCTCTGGCGCGATGGGCGAAGCCGGAGGCAACGAGTCGAGAAACTGTGCGACTTGTTGATCGAACAGATAGCTCGACCCGGACACTGCCGACCCGCCAGGCGCGACGCGCGCGGCGATGATCAGCTCCTCCCCACCTTGTCCACGCAACACGAGATGCGATGGACCCTGTGACTCAACGAATGCCGCGTACACACCGCCGCGCCTACTGAAAAATTGCGTGGCGGCGCTGAGCACGCTCGCGACATCAAGCGTCGTCGTGCGTTCCTGAAGCTGACGATTGGTCTGCTGATGCA
>JANYFO010000071.1 GCA_025362635.1 Gemmatimonadaceae bacterium
ATCGTGCTCCTCCTCGCGATAGACCCGCGCATTGAGCCCGTACCGCTCGCACAGCCGATGCATGAACTGACTGAGCCCCTTCCGATACCGCGCGCTCGCATAGGCACTCTTGTTGTACGTGCGCTCATACCGCGCGAGCAGTTCGGGGAAATCATCGCCAATGACGGGCAAAAAACGCCGCCGCGAGGACGCACGCAAACGCAACGCCGCGACGGCCATACTGCGTGCCCCAGCATCCGCCACACGTTGCACCAACGCTGTTAACGCGTCCGGATGATCGGTGATGCCCGGTAAGACGGGCATGCAATTCACTCCAACATCAATGCCCGCCTCCGCCAAACGACGCACCGCGCGCAACCGAGCCTCTGGCGTTGGCGCACGTGGCTCGAGCGTGCGCGCGAGATCCCGATTCACCGTGATCAGCGACACGTGCACTGAGAGCGATCCCCGCTCGGCAAGACGCGCCAGCAACTCAATGTCACGAGTCACTAACGGACTCTTGGTAATGAGGACAATGCGCCAACCGCGCGTCTCACCCAACACCTCGAGAATGCCCCTCGTAATCCGGAACTGTCGCTCAGCCGGCTGATACGGATCGGTCGCGGATCCAATCAGTAACGTCTCACCGGCACAAGGCGCACCCGCGGAACGCAGCGCTTCACGCACACGCACCGCCGCATTGTGCTTGATGAGAATGCGGCGCTCGAACGCCAACCACGGCGGTAATGATTCAGCGACGCGCGCCCCGACGGCACCAGCACGTTCGAGCGTCCACCGATGCGTATCTCGGGCGTAACAGTACGCACAGCCAAACGCGCAACCGACATACGGATTGATCGACCAGAACCCCATCCCCGTCGCGGACGGCGCATTGAAGATTCTGCGCACCGGAGCCGAATGATATTGCAGATCGGCTTGGGTGCGCAGCAACTGCAGTGCGGGGTCTACCGGAAGGAACGCGAGCGTCGAAGCTTGAAAATCGTGCACTCGCCAACGTACCGAACAAATACCGGCATCGCAACTACTTCGGAAATTTTTTACGCTTCACATTGTTTCAAACCTCGGTACGCCCTAACCTCAACGGACATGACAGCGCTCTCTGACATCGAAATCCAACGCGGACTCGGCGCCCTCGCCGGTTGGTCGCGCAAAGGCGACACACTCGTGAAGAGTTATCACTTCGCGACGTTTCCCGACGGCATTGCATTCATCGAAAAAGTGGCGACGGTCGCGGAGCAGATGGCACATCATCCCGACATCGATATTCGCTACACCAAAGTACACTTCGTGCTCAGCACGCATGATGCGGGAGGCGTCACCACCAAAGACTTTGCATTAGCGAAAGCCATTGAGGCGTTAGCCTCCGCGTAATCTCGCGTGACATAAACTCTACTCGCGTTTGCGTAAGGTGATGCTGCCGTTCACCGTGCTAATGCGCATACGTGTCGCACCGTTACCAAGAGTACCACGCAAACGTTGGGGCGAGAGTGTACCGGATACGGTAATAGGAAAATCAGTTGAGACGCGTCCGTTCACTGTGGACATATCAATCTGCGCACCAAAATTTCCTGGTAGTTCAACGGTGACCGAACCGTTTGTTGTTTCGTATTCCAAATCTTCGGCACTGCCCAGTGATCCCATTGACACATGAATGCTGCCGTTGACCGTGGTGGCCCGCACCGGTCCGCCCGCGCTAAAAGCATTAATGCTGCCGTTCACGGTTGACGCACGAACTTCGTTGGACACGCCGTTCACGTCGAGTGCGCCATTCACTGTGGAGAGGTCAACGCGCACACCGTCTGGCACGCGCACCGTAAATCGGACTGACACATCGTTGCGATCACTCCGACCACGATGACGTCCATCGGTCTGTATGCCGCTTTCATCACAACGCGCTTCTTCTGTCCATAGCGCACAGACCACGACGTCACCGTTCACGGTCATTTTTTGCTCAATGCGCACATCCTCAGGATTGCCACGTCGCCATTGCTTCATCGCCGTGATTTCCACCTTGCCACTGGTGCTCCGCTCAACGTAAATGGCGCCGTTGATATTCTTCACGAGCGCGCGTTTTCCAGAGCCGATGGTGCCGGACCACGTGAACGCGTTGTCCTGTTCTTGGGTTCGACCATCGCGGCTATCACCGCGGTCGCGCTGCGCCTGCACAACGGACGCCGTGATCGTTGATGTGAGCACCACAGCACTCACCAGCGCAAGCGAGCGCGCATTTGTCCGAATCAATGCACCTGTCATACGAAACTCCGTGAATACCATGTGAAAGGACATCACTCGAGGAAACGCTGTGCACCGTGTTCGAGTCGAATGTCGCCGTTGAACGTACGAATGGAGATCAGTGCGGCACCACCGCCGCCTAATTCGACGTGCTGCCCACTCCGCTCGCGTCGACCACTACGCGCCCGCCGCCGGTAAGTGTCATTGCACTATTGCTGGTGATCTCTCACTGAACGTTGAGACATCAAGCACCCCATGCGCGCCGTCCGGCATACGCCGTCAGGCATACGCAGCGTGACGGTGCCCGAGTGCGTGGCGAGTTGAAAGTTCGCAGCATCCCCAACACAACACTCCCGCTCGTGGTGTGCACTTCGGCCGTACCGTGACTCCTATACGCGGAGACGTCACCACTCATGGTCGTGACGCGGACTAGGGACTAGGGGTGATTCCCTAGCGTTGCCGTGATCGCGTGCAGGTCGGACATTTTCGTCATCCAATAAGTGGGATTGGCTGACTCAAGTTCTGCCCGCGAGAATGGTCCCCACTGCGCAGCGGCGGTGGCAACGCCGGCCGCATTGCCGGCATGCATGTCGTGCGTCGAATCGCCGACATACAGCGCATTTGATGGGGCGATCTCAAGCCGCGCGAGCGCGAGGAGTACTGGGTCG